>NZ_SOGM01000005.1:0-43983 GCF_004403545.1 Cryobacterium sp. TmT2-59
CCTTGAACTCCTGGGTAAATTTCCGACGTGATGCGGTCATGCTGATCTCTACTTTCAGTAGTCCCTCATTTTAAGAGGGCCCACTGTCCGAGAACTCCGCGGCAGGTCAGCCGCACCCGCCACGCGCCCCGCCCGCCCGCCACGCCGAACGCGCCCCGCGCGCCACATCCGCGCCCGGCAGGCCGTTAGCAATGATAACGATTTGCCATCTCCTCGTAAGATGGAATCGCGCAGTCAACGCCCCGAACAGTGCATGGAGGCACCCAATGGTTGAATCGTCCGGTAAACCCTTTGTCTGGCCAGTCAGCTCACCGCATCCGCTCAGCGCCGAAGCGCTGGAAAGCGTCGATGCATGGTGGCGGGCGGCCAATTATCTTTCCGTCGGGCAGATCTATCTGCTGGACAACCCGTTATTGCGCGAGCCGCTGACGCGGGAACACATTAAACCTCGACTGTTGGGCCACTGGGGAACGACCCCGGGGCTCAATTTTCTTTATGCCCACCTGAACCGCGTCATCCAGGAACGCAAAATCAGCACCCTGTACGTCACCGGCCCCGGCCACGGCGGTCCCGGCATGGTCGCCAACGCCTACCTCGACGGCACCTATACCGAGATCTACTCCGGCATCGAACAGTCCGAGCAGGGCGTCAAGGCACTGTTCCGCCAGTTCTCGTTCCCGGGCGGCATCCCCAGCCACGCCTCACCCGAGACCCCCGGCTCCATCCACGAGGGCGGTGAGCTCGGCTACGCGCTCAGCCACGCCTATGGCGCCGCCTTCGACAACCCCGATCTGCTCGTGGCCGCGGTCGTCGGCGACGGCGAGGCCGAGACCGGCCCGCTGGCCACCAGCTGGCACTCGAACAAGTTCATCGACCCGCTGCAGGATGGCGTCGTGCTGCCGATCCTGCACCTCAACGGGTACAAGATCGCCAACCCCACCGTGCTCGCCCGCATCCCCGAAGAGGAACTACTCGACCTGATGCGCGGCTACGGCCACACGCCCCACATCGTCGCCGGCGGTTTCGACGGCGAAGACCCGCTCCTGGTGCACCAGCGGATGGCCGAAACGCTCGACGTCGTGCTCAACGAGATCGCCGAGATCAAGGCCCGCGCCCTCGCCGGCGACACCGAGCGGCCCCGCTGGCCGATGATCATCCTGCGCACGCCGAAGGGCTGGACCTGCCCGGCCGTCATCGACGGCGTGCAGGTCGTGGACTCCTGGCGTTCGCACCAGGTGCCGCTCAGCAACGCCCGCGACACCGAGGCGCACACCCGCGTGCTCGAGCAGTGGCTCGCGTCCTACAAACCAGAGGAACTCTTCGACGAGTCCGGGGCCCCGATGCGGAGCATCACCGCGCTCGTCCCCGACGGCGACCTGCGGATGAGCGCCAACCCGATCTCCAACGGCGGGCTGCTCCGGCGGGCGCTGAAGCTGCCCGACTTCCGCGACTACGCGGTCGAGGTCCCCTCCCCGGGCGCCACCACCGATGAGGCCACCAAGGTGCTCGGCACCTGGCTGGCCGACGTCATCCGTGACAACCCCGACAACTTCCGCATCTTCGGGCCCGACGAGACGGCATCCAACCGCCTCGCCCCGGCCGTCTACGAGGCCACCGACAAGCAGTGGAACGCCGAGTACCACGAGGGCGACACCAACCTCGCGCGCGCCGGCCGGGTGATGGAGATGCTCTCCGAGCACCAGTGCCAGGGCTGGCTGGAGGGCTACCTGCTCACCGGGCGCCACGGCCTCTTCAACTGCTACGAGGCCTTCATCCACATCGTGGACTCCATGTTCAACCAGCACGCCAAGTGGCTCAAGGTCACCCGCGAGATCCCGTGGCGCCGCTCCATCTCGAGCCTGAACTACCTGCTCAGCTCGCACGTCTGGCGCCAGGACCACAACGGGTTCTCGCACCAGGACCCCGGCTTCATCGACCACGTCGTCAACAAGAGCGCGGATGTCGTGCGCGTCTACCTGCCGTTCGACGCCAACACCCTGCTCGCCACCTACAACCACTGCCTGCGCAGCGTGGACTACGTCAACGTGGTCGTCGCGGGCAAGCAGCCGGCCCCGAACTGGCTGAACATGGACCAGGCCGTCGCGCACTGCAAGCGCGGCCTCGGCATCTTCGACTGGGCGGGCACCGAGAAGTTCGGCACCTCACCCGACGTCGTGCTCGCCGCCGCCGGCGAGGTGCCCACGCTCGAGGTGCTGGCCGCGGCCTCCATCCTGCGGGAATGGCTGCCCGACCTCGCCGTGCGCGTCGTGAACGTCGTCGACCTGATGCGCCTGCAGTCCGAGGCCGACCACCCGCACGGTCTCAGCGACCAGGAGTTCGACGCGATCTTCACGGCCGACAAGCCGATCGTGTTCGCCTACCACGGGTATCCGTGGCTGATCCATCGCCTGACCTACAAGCGCAACGGGCACGGCAACCTGCACGCCCGCGGCTATAAGGAGAACGGCACGACCACCACGCCGTTCGACATGGTCATGCTCAACGACCTCGACCGGTACCACCTGGTCATGGACGTCATCGACCGCGTTCCCGGACTCGGCGCCCGCGCCGGCCTGTTGCGCCAGGAGATGCAGGATGCCCGCTTGCGGGCCCGCTCGTACACCAGAGACCACGGGGAAGACATCCCCGCCGTCACCGAATGGGTCTGGGACGCCACTGGCGTCGGCGTGACCCCCAACAATGCCGGTGTGTCTACCGGTGGAGACAACGTATAACCGTGGCTGACAGCATTTACATCACCTCTCCCGAGGGAAATACCGGAAAATCCACCATCGCGCTCGGCGTGCTCGACACCCTGCTCCGCTCGGTCGAGCGGGTCGGCGTGTTCCGGCCCATCGCCCGGTCGGTGCACCACCCCGACTACGTGCTCGAGCTGCTGCTCTCGCACCTGTCCTCCGGGGCCGCCCCCAGCCCGCTGCCTCCGCTCAGCTACGAGGAGTGCGTCGGCGTCACCTACGAAGAGGTGCACCTCGACCCCGATGCCGCCCTTGGCAAGATCGTGCAGCGGTACAAGGCCGTCGAGGCCCAGTGTGACGCCGTCGTCGTGGTCGGTTCCGACTACACGGATGTCGGCAGTCCCACCGAACTTGCGTTCAACCTGCGCATCGCCGCCAACCTGGGGGTGCCGGTTCTGCTGGTGCTCGGCGGCCGGGTCGGTCCCGGCCAGGGCGACGGGCGCGACCAGGGTGCAGCGATCGCCCCGGGCGACCGCAACGACCGTCAGCTCGGGCAGAGCGACCCGCGCACGCCGGAGGACATCCGTCAGCTGACCGACGTCACGCTGGCCGAACTGCGCGAGGAGCACGTGTCCCTGGTGGGCGTCATCGTCAACCGGGCCGACCCGGCCCGGCTGGACGAGCTCATCGCCGCCGTGCGCGGTGTCATCGACGCCGGCATGTTGCCCGGCAAGGGGCTGAACGCGGTGCCGGTCTGGGCGCTGCCCGAGGACCCGTTCCTCGTGGCGCCGAGCATGAAGAGCATCCTCAAGGCCACCAGCGGCACCCTCGTCAAGGGTGACCAGGCCCTGCTCAGCCGCGAGGCGCTCGGTGTGGTGGTCGCGGCCATGTCGATGGTCAACGTGCTGCCGCGCCTGTTCGAGGGCGCCGTGGTCGTGGTTCCCAGCGACCGACCGCAGGTGCTGCTCGCCGTGCTGATGGCGAACTCCTCCGCGACGTTCCCGTCGATCGCGGGCATCGTGCTGGTCGGCGGGTTCGCCCTGCCCGAGGAGATCGAACGGCTCGTCGAGGGCCTCGCACCGTCGGTGCCGATCATCCGCACCGAGCTCGGCTCGTACGACGCGGCGCTGCGCATCACGCACACGCCGGGCCGGATGGCCGCGGATTCCCAGCGCAAGCGCGACACCGCGCTGGCCCTGTTCGAAGGCCACGTGGACGCATCCGTTCTGCTGGACCGGCTCGAAGTGAGCCGCGCCGACGTGGTGACCCCGCTGATGTTCGAGTACACGCTGCTCGAGCGCGCGCGCACCAACCGCAAGCGGATCGTGCTGCCGGAAGGGGACGACGACCGCGTGCTGCGCGCCGCCGCGACCCTGCTGGCCCGCGACGTGGCCGACATCATCATCCTGGGTGAGGAGTTCGAGGTGCGCTCGCGCGCGATCGGCCTCGGGCTCGACATCTCCCGGGCCCAGGTCGTGAGCCCCTTCGACGACGTGCTGCGGCACAAGTTCGCTGAGGCCTACGCGAAGCTGCGCGCCCACAAGGGCGTCACGGTCGAGCAGGCCATGGAGCAGGTCACCGACGTGTCCTACTTCGGCACGATGATGGTGCAGCTCGGCCTGGCCGACGGCATGGTCTCCGGCGCCACCCACACGACGGCGCACACCATCCGGCCCAGCTTCGAGATCATCAAGACCCGGCCGAACGTCTCGGTCGTGTCGAGCGTGTTCCTGATGGCGCTCGCCGACAAGGTGCTCGTCTACGGCGACTGCGCGGTGAACCCTGACCCCACCGCGGAGCAGCTCGCCGACATCGCCATCTCCGCGTCGGAGACGGCCGTGGAGTTCGGCATCGAGCCGCGAATCGCGATGCTCTCGTACTCGACCGGCGAGTCCGGCCAGGGTGCGGACGTCGACAAGGTTCGCGCCGCGACCGCCCTCGTGCGGGAGCGTCGCCCCGACCTGTTGATCGAGGGACCGATCCAGTACGACGCGGCAGCGGATGCCGCCGTCGCCGCCACGAAGATGCCCGGTTCCGCCGTCGCCGGCCGCGCCACCGTCTTCATCTTCCCCGACCTGAATACGGGCAACAACACGTACAAGGCCGTGCAGCGAAGCGCAGGTGCCGTCGCCATCGGCCCCGTGCTGCAGGGGCTGCGTAAACCCATTAATGACCTTTCTCGAGGAGCACTTGTGCAGGACATCGTCAACACCGTAGCCATCACCGCCATCCAGGCCGCGACGCTGTCCGCAGCTGCCGCTGCGACTGCTGTTCCGGCGACTGCCGCGGCGGTGTCCGCATGACCGCCGTCCTGGTCGTCAACTCGGGCTCGTCCTCGTTCAAGTACCAGCTGCTCGACATGGACACCGAAACCGAGCTCGCCAGCGGCCTCGTCGAGCGCATCGGTGAGCCGATCGGTCACGCACGGCACAACGTGGGCACGTCCAAGGACGGCCGCACCGAACGCGACCTGCCGATCGCGGACCACACCGCCGGCTTCGCCGTGATGCTCGAGGCCTTCGCCGAGCACGGACCCCAGCTCTCCGAAGCCGACCTGATCGCCGTGGGCCACCGCGTCGTGCAGGGCGGGAACCGGTTCTTCGAGCCGACCGAGGTCACCCACCTGGTCGAGCTGAACATCGAGGACCTGTCCGAGATCGCGCCGCTGCACAACCCGGGCGCCGTTCAGGGCATCCGTGCCGCTCGTGCCAGCTTCGCAAACGTGCCTCACGTTGCCGTCTTCGACACCGCGTTCCACCAGACGCTGCCGCCGGCGGCCTACACCTACGCCATCGACAAGGATCTGGCGACGCGCTACCGCGTGCGCAAGTACGGCTTCCACGGCACCTCGCACAAGTTCGTGTCGGAGGCCGTGGCCACCTTCCTCGACCGGCCGCTGGCCGAGCTGAAGACGATCGTGCTGCACCTGGGCAACGGGGCATCCGTGTGTGCCGTCGACGGTGGAAACTCGATCGACACCTCCATGGGCATGACCCCGCTGCAGGGGCTCGTCATGGGCACCCGCTCGGGCGACATCGACCCGGCCGTGATCTTCCACCTGCGCCGCCGGGCCGGGATGACCACCGCCGAGCTCGACGACCTGCTGAACCGCCGCGGCGGCATGCTGGCGCTGGCCGGCAACGGCGACATGCGCGACGTGGAGAACGCCGCGGTCGCGGGCGACCCGGTGGCCCAGGCCGCCCTCGACGTGTACTTCCACCGGATCAAGGGGTATGTCGGCAACTACTACGCCCAGCTGGGCGCGGTCGACGTGATCGTCTTCACCGCGGGCGTCGGCGAGAACTCGCCGATTGTGCGCGCGGGCGCGCTGGCCGGACTCGAGGGCATGGGGATCGAAATCGACCCCGAGCGCAACGAGGCGAAGTCGCGCAAGCCGCGCGTGATCTCCACGGACAACTCGCGCGTGACCGTGCTCGTCATCCCGACGAACGAGGAGCTGGAGATCGCCCGCCAAACGCTGGCGACGATCAGCCGCACGCATCCGTCGCTGTAGTCAGGTTCCGGTGATCGCCCTCCGGTGATCGCCTGCCGGTGATCGCCCTCCGGTGATCCCGCTGTACTGATCGGATCGGCCGCTCCCGCGCTGGGGGCGGCCGATTTGCGTGTGTGCCGTCCAGCTCCGTCGAGCCGCGCCGATTGTGCCGAGAGTCGCCGTTCCACTGGCGAGTCTCGGCGCATTCGGCGATTCTCGGCGCCGAGTTCGTCACTTGCGGTCGAGTTCGCCGGGCACAGATGGCGAACTCGACCGGAACTGCCGAAGAGGGTGCACCATCCGGTGGCGACGGATGCGGCGTGTTGCGAAATCGTCCGATGTTACGTCGGTCCCGAGCGACCGGAAAGCACGCGCCACGCCATGGCACTTCTCCCGGAAGCCCGCGGGCGGACTGCTAGTGTTTCGCCCACGGCGCGTATGCCGACAGTAATGGGGCTGTTGTACGCAGCTCCCCACGAGGGGGAACACATGAGCTGGCTCGACCGCGAACGCACGATTGCACCTCCTGGATTCAACCGCTGGCTCATTCCGCCATCCGCCCTCGCCCTGCACCTGTGCATCGGTCAGGCGTACGCGACCAGCGTGTACAAGACCGCCCTCGTCGCCCACTTCGGTGTCAGCCTGACCCAGATCGGCCTGATCTTCTCGATCGCCATCGTCATGCTCGGACTGTCCGCCGCGCTGATGGGAACGTGGGTCGACACACAGGGCCCGCGCAAGGCGATGTTCGTGTCGGCGCTGTTCTGGTCCGGCGGATTCCTCGTGGGCTCGCTCGGCATCTTCTCCGGCCAGCTCTGGCTGGTCTACCTCGGCTACGGCTTCATCGGCGGGATCGGCCTGGGCATCGGCTACATCTCCCCGGTTTCGACCTTGATCAAGTGGTTCCCTGACCGTCCCGGGCTGGCCACCGGCATGGCGATCATGGGATTCGGCGGCGGCGCCCTGATCGCCAGCCCGGTCTCCACGGCGCTGCTCGCACTCTATGACCCCAACTCGGGTGCGGAGGGCTGGGTGGCCAGCGGAGACGCGGTCGGCAAACTCTTCCTCACCCTCGCCGTCGTGTACCTCGCGTACATGATGTTCGGCGCGTTCACGATCCGCGTTCCCGCCGCCGGCTGGAAGCCGGACGACTTCGACCCGGCCACGATCAAGGCGAGGCCGCTCGTGACGGACAAGAACGTGTCGGCGGCCAACGCCATCAAGACCCGCCAGTTCTGGCTAGTCTGGGTCGTACTCTTCTGCAACGTCACGGCCGGCATCGGCATCCTCGAGCAGGCGGCGCCGATGATCCAGGACTTCTTCCGCCAGCCCGACGGCACCTCCACCGTGTCGGTCGTCGTGGCCGGCGGCTTCGTCGGCCTGCTGTCCATCGCCAACATGGGCGGCCGATTTGTCTGGTCCGCGACATCCGACAAGACGGGGCGCCGGAACATCTACATGGTCTATCTGGGCGTCGGCTCCGTTCTCTACCTCCTCCTCGCCCTGTTCGGGTCCAGCACAACCGCGCTCTACGTTCTGCTGGCCTTCGTCATCATCTCGTTCTACGGCGGGGGTTTCGCGACCGTGCCCGCCTACCTGCGGGACCTCTTCGGCACCTTCCAGGTCGGCGCCATCCACGGCCGGCTGCTGACCGCCTGGTCCGCGGCCGGGATCGCCGGACCGCTGATCGTCAACGGTTTCCTCGACGCCCAGGGCACCCCGGGCGCGCTCACCGCCCAGGCCTACCAGCCGGCACTGCTCACCATGGTGGGACTGCTGGTGATCGGCTTCCTGGCGAACCTGATGGTGCGGCCGGTCCAGGCCACATTCCACGAAACGGTCACCGCTCGCCCGGTGGTCGGCCAACCAGCGATGGAGTCCTGACATGAAGAGCGCACAACTCACAATCGCCTGGGCGCTGGTCGGGATCCCGCTGGCCTACGGCGTGTTCATGACCCTGACCAGGGTCGCCGCGCTCTTCGGGTAGTCGGCACGGCGCGGTTCGGCGCGGTCCGTGCCGTCCGTGCGGTTCGTGCCGTCCAGCACCTGTGCCGTCCAGCACCTGTGCCGTCCAGCACCTGTGCCATCCAGCACCTGTGCCGTCCAGCACCATCCGTACCGTCCAGCACCTGTGCCGTCCAGCACCATCCGTGCCGTCCGCACGCGGGCCGTGGCATCCCCTCGCCGTCCAGCACCGTCCACTTGCGCCAATTGCGCCGAGAGTCGCCGTTCCACCGGCGATTCTCGGCGCATTCGGCGATTCTCGGCGCCGAGTTCGCCACTTCCGGTCGAGTTCGCCGGGCAAACCAGGCGAACTCGACCGCAACTGACGAAGTGGGCGCACCGACCGGGCCCGCCCGGCGCGACAACGGATGCCCGCCCGGCGCGACAACGGATGCCCGCCCGGCGCGACAACGGATGCCCGTTGCCGCCCTTCGAATCGCCGAGTACGCCACTTCAGGTCGAGTTCGCCCGGCACACCAGGCGAACTCGACCGCAACTGACGAAGTGGGCGCGCCGACCGGGCACGCACGGCCCGCCACCGGATGCCCGCCCCCGGCGCCAACGGATGCCCGGCCCACCACCCCGGACCCCACTGTCAGTGGCTCCGACTACGATTGACCCCGTGGTTACCGCCCTGTATCGCCGCTACCGGCCCGAGACCTTTGCCGAAATGATCGGTCAGTCTCAGGTGACGGATCCCCTGATGACTGCCCTGCGCACGAACCGGGTGAACCATGCCTATCTGTTCAGCGGCCCCCGCGGCTGCGGCAAGACGACATCCGCCCGTATTCTCGCGCGCTGCCTGAACTGCGCCGAAGGTCCGACCGACACTCCGTGCGGGGTCTGCCCGAGCTGCGTGGAACTGTCCCGCGACGGCGGCGGCTCCCTCGACGTGGTCGAGATCGACGCGGCCAGTCACAACGGCGTCGACGATGCCCGCGACATCCGTGAGCGCGCGATCTTCGCGCCGGCCCGCGACCGCTACAAGATCTTCATCCTCGACGAGGCGCACATGGTGACGCCGCAGGGGTTCAACGCCCTGCTGAAGATCGTCGAAGAGCCGCCCGAACACGTCAAGTTCATCTTCGCGACGACGGAACCCGAAAAGGTGATCGGCACCATCCGTTCGCGCACGCATCACTACCCGTTCCGGCTCGTGCCGCCGGGGCCGATGCTCGAATACGTGCAGCAGATGTGCGAGACCGAGAAGATGACCGTGGCGCCCGGCGTGCTGCCGCTGGTCGTGCGGGCCGGCGGCGGGTCGCCGCGCGACACCCTGTCCCTGCTCGACCAGCTGATGGCCGGCTCCGACGGGCACTCGGTCGAGTACGAGCGGGCCGTGGCGCTGCTCGGCTACACGAACGCGTCCCTGCTCGACGAGTCGATCGACGCGATCGCCGACCGCGACCCGTCCGCCGCGTTCGACGCGGTCGACCGGGTCATCCAGACCGGCCAGGACCCGCGCCGCTTCGTTGAAGACCTGCTCGAGCGCCTCCGCGACCTGATCATCGTGGGCGCCACGTCCGCGGCCGGGGCCGCCGCCGTGCTCCGCGGCGTGCCGCAGGATGAACTCGACCGCATGGCCGTGCAGGCCGCCAAGTTCGGCCCGGCCGAGCTGTCCCGCACCGCCGACGTGATCAACGCCGCCCTCACCGAGATGACTGGCGCCACCTCGCCGCGCCTCCACCTCGAACTCATGATCGCCCGCGTGCTCATCCCCGCCAGCGACGACTCCACCCGCGGCGCGCTCGCCCGCGTCGAGCGCCTCGAGCGGCGCATCGGCGTGGGTGCCGTCAACAGCGTTGGTGCCGTCAACAGCGTTGGCGCTGGCAACGCTGACGTCGCCGATTCCCGGGTGACGGATGCCCCGGCCCCGCCCGCCGGGTCGGCCTCGCCGCCCGCCCGTGGTGCCGACGTCGCCTCGTCCGTTCCGACTTCCACTGCGCCGGGTTCAGCTGCACCCGTTTCTGCCGCGACGACTTCTGCGGCGTCGTCTTCGACCGCACGTTCCGCTGGTGCGTCGCCTTCTGGCGCGCCGACGCCGGTCCCCGCCCAGGCCTCCGCTTCGACCCCGGCCTCCGCGCCGACCCCTGATCCGGTCGCAGCCGAGAAGCCGCGCCCGGTCGGACCGGTGACCTTCCAACAGGTCAAGGATGCCTGGCCCGAGATCCTCGAGGCGGTCAAGGTCGCCAAGTTCAACGCCTGGCTGGTGCTCTACACGGCACGGGCCATCGAGCTCCGCGACGGCGACCTGCTCGTGCTCTCGTTCCCCAGCCAGAAAGACGTCGAGGGACTCAGGCCGTCCACCGCACCCGGACCGGGCGTCGGCGACCACCTCAAGAAGGCCGTCAACGACGTGCTCGGATTCACGCCGAGGCTCACCGCGAAGGTGGATGCGCCCCCGATCTCCGGCGGCCGCGAAGCCCCGGCGGGCGTCGCGGCGACTCCGCCGGCGCCGTCCGCGGTGGCGCCCACGGTGACAACGCCAACGTCAGCTCCGACATCTGCGGCCCCAAGCGCTGCAGCCCCGTCGCCTGCAGCCCCGTCATCTGCTGCCGCGCCGCTCACCTCGACCCCGACGGTCGGCCGAACCGGATCAACATCCTCCGAGACCAGGACAGCCCCCGAGAGTCCGGCATCGACACCGACCGAGGCCGACACCGACGCGGAACCCGACCCGGCCGGAGTTTCCGTCGCCGCAGAAGTCGAAGTCGGTGCCAACGGCGCGGGTGCTTCCGAAAACACCTCGGCCTCCGCGAGTATCTCCGCGCCCCTGAACACGACCGCGTCCGCAACCACGGGGGCACCCGCTGAAGCCCCCGCCTCCGCGCCCGCAGCCACTTCGGCACCTACCTCTACCTCCGCACCCGTGCCCGCCTCCGCACCGGCGAAGGCCGCGGCACGGGCATCCGTCGCACCGGAACCCTCCCCCGGGGGATGGGTGACGGCCACGATTCCCAGCTCCCCGGCGGCAGACAGCGGCTGGGCCACGGTGGTCATCCCCGGATCCGGCGGTGCGGCCGCGCAGGCGACGCCGGCGCAAGCTCCGGCGGCCCTCCGTCCGGCCGACGCGTCCCGCCCCGCGCCGACCGTTGTGCGCACGCCCGAACGCGCATCCGAGCAGGAGCCGCCCTTCGACGAAGAGCCCCCGCCGTTCGACGACGAATTCCCGCCGGACGTCCACGCCGAACGCGCTCAGTCCGCGCGCTTCCAGGCCGCGGGGCCGACCTCGGGCGCACGTGCCGCGGCGCCCACTGCCACCGCCCCTCCCGCCGCCCCTCCCACCGCCCCGCCCGCGCCCACCGCCCCGACCCAGGCCACGGGCGGAGCGGCATCCGTTGCCCGTCGTGGTCCCGCCTTCGCCGAGAAGCAGCGTTACGGTGAGTCGGTGGTGCGTGAGATCCTCGGGGCAACGTTCCTCGAAGAACAGCCGCACGAGCCGGCCTCGCGCCAGAGAGGCGAGTAACCCATGTATGAAGGCATCGTTCAGGAACTGATCGACGAGCTCAACCGCCTGCCCGGAATCGGGCCCAAGTCGGCTCAGCGCATCGCGTTCCACATTCTGCAGACCGAGGCGTTCGACGTGACCCGCCTCGCGAACGTGCTCCTCGAGGTGCGCGACAAGGTTCGTTTCTGCGAGATCTGCGGCAACGTCTCCGAGCAACAGACCTGCCTGATCTGCCGTGACCCGCGCCGCAACCCCGCGATGATCTGCGTGGTCGAAGAGGCCAAGGACGTCGTCGCCGTCGAGCGCACCCGCGAATTCAAGGGGCTCTATCACGTGCTCGGCGGGGCGATCAGCCCCATCGACGGGATCGGACCCGACGACCTGCGCATCCGTCAGCTGATGCAGCGCCTCGCCGACAACACCGTGCAGGAAGTCATCATCGCCACCGACCCGAACCTCGAGGGGGAGGCGACCGCCACGTACCTCTCGCGCCTGCTGACCACCCTCGAGATCAAGGTCACCCGGCTCGCGTCCGGGCTGCCGGTCGGCGGCGACCTGGAGTACGCCGACGAGGTCACCCTCGGTCGCGCCTTCGAGGGCCGCCGCACCGTCACGAACTGAGGCGCGCCGGCCATACTCGCGGCTCTGGCCCAAACGGTGACCCCTGCGCCCAAACGTCACATGGCCGGTGCCGAATACATCTGCATTTATGATGGAATCTTAGCTGTGCCCGCGTTTCCGAACCCCAGGAGTGCCACGTGAGCTTGATCGTGCAGAAGTTCGGCGGATCATCCGTCGCCGACGCTGAAAGTATCAAGCGCGTGGCCAAGCGCATCGTCGACACCCGCAAGGCCGGCAACGAGGTCGTCGTCGCCGTCTCCGCGATGGGCGACTCCACCGACGAGCTCCTCGACCTGGCGCACCAGGTCACCCCGATCCCCGCGCCGCGCGAGCTCGACATGCTGCTCACGGCCGGCGAACGCATCTCCATGGCCCTCCTCGCGATGGCGATCAAGAGCATGGGCTACGACGCCCGCTCCTTCACCGGCAGCCAGGCGGGCATGATCACGGATGCCCACCACGGCTCCGCGCGCATCGTCGACGTCACCCCCGGGCGCCTCCGCGACGCCCTCGACGAGGGTGCCGTCGCAATCGTCGCCGGCTTCCAGGGCTTCAACCGCGACACCAAAGACATCACCACCCTCGGCCGCGGCGGCTCCGACACCACCGCGGTGGCCCTCGCCGCCGCGCTGAACGCCGACATCTGCGAGATCTACACGGATGTCGACGGCGTCTTCACCGCGGACCCGCGCGTCGTCCCCCGCGCCCACAAACTCGACCGCATCTCCAGCGAGGAAATGCTCGAGCTGGCCGCGTCCGGCGCCAAGGTGCTCTACATTCGGGCAGTGGAATATGCCCGCCGGCACGGTGTGACGCTGCACGTGCGCTCCTCGTTCAACAACAACGTGGGCACCATCGTGTACAACCCGGATACCACCAGCCCGCACATCGCGATCCCGAACTCCTCGATCGCCGAGCACACGCATCCCAATAACGCACTCGCGAATGGAGAGACAGTGGAAGAGCCAATCATCGCCGGGGTCGCCGCCGACCTGAGCGAAGCCAAGGTCACGGTCGTCGGCGTTCCCGACATTCCCGGCAAGGCCGCGCAGATCTTCAAGATCGTCGCCAAGACCAACGCCAACGTGGACATGATCGTGCAGAACGTCTCGGCCGCGGCCACGGGCCTGACCGACATCTCCTTCACCCTGCCCAAGTCGGAGGGCCAGCAGGTGCTGACCGCGCTGACGAATGAGCAGGCCAACGTCGGTTTCGCCGGACTTCAGTACGACGACCAGATCGGCAAGCTCGCGCTGGTCGGCGCCGGGATGCGCACCAACACGGGCGTCTCCGCCAAGCTGTTCGAGGCCCTCTACGAGGCTGGGATCAACATCGAGATGATTTCCACCAGCGAGATCCGCATCTCGGTGGTCACCCGGGCCGACACGATCAACGAGGCGCTGCGGGTGGTGCACACGGCTTTCGGGCTCGATTCCACCGACGAGGCCGTCGTGCACGGCGGCACCGGCCGCTAGCCGCATCCGTCGCGCCTGCCCCGCCGTCCCCACCCATCCCCACCAGCCCAGCCCCAGCCCAGGCCAGGCCCGGTCCCCACCCGCCCGTCCCCCGCCCGTCCCCACCCCCAACCACGCAACTGTCACCTGGTGCTTCTGTGGCTAATTCAGGAAAACCGGCCACGGATGCCCCAATCCGGCCCGATTTCAGGCTAAACCGGAAGAATCTCCTGAGTTAGCCACCAGGGCCGGAGCAGACACGGCGTCGAACTGGCACCGGCACCGGAACACCGACCACATCAGTCCCATGAGCATCACAAGCACCACCCGCGAGCAGCAGAGGAACACACAGTGACCAGCACCGCAGCCACCAGCACCGCAGGAATCCAGATCGGCGTCGTCGGCGCCACCGGCCAGGTCGGGGCCGTCGTTCGCCGCCTGCTCGAGGAGCGCGACTTCCCGGTCGCCGGCATCCGTTTCTTCGCGTCATCCCGGTCCGCCGGCACCACTCTGTTGTTCAAGGGCAAGAAGATCGTCGTCGAAGACGCCGCCACCGCCGACCCAAGAGGCCTCGACGTGGCCATCTTCTCCGCCGGCGCCACGCTGTCCAAGGTGCAGGCGCCCCGCTTCGCCGCTGCCGGCGTCACCGTGATCGACAACTCGTCCGGCTGGCGGATGGACCCCGACGTGCCCCTCGTCGTCAGCGAGGTCAACCCGGAGGCCATCAAGCTCGCCACCAAGGGCATCATCGCAAACCCGAACTGCACCACCATGGCGGCCATGCCCGTACTCAAGGTGTTGCACGATGAGGCCGGCCTCGAGCGCCTGATCGTGAGCACCTACCAGGCCGTCTCCGGCAGCGGACTCGCCGGCGCCCGCGAGCTGGCCAGCCAGGTGCGCGCCGCCGCGGCCAGCGACAACCTGCTGCAGCTGGTGCACGACGGTTCCGCCGTGCCGATGCCCGACCCGATCGTCTACGTTCGCCCGATCGCCTTCGACGTCATCCCGCTGGCCGGCTCCATCGTCGACGACGGCGAGTTCGAGACCGACGAGGAGAAGAAGCTCCGCAACGAGAGCCGCAAGATCCTCGACCTGCCCGAACTCCGCGTCTCCGGCACCTGCGTGCGCGTCCCCGTCTTCACCGGCCACGCCCTGTCGATCAACGCCGAATTCGCCAACCCGCTGTCGGTCGCCCGCGCGCTCGAGCTGCTGGCCACCGCGCCCGGCGTGGTGCTGACGGATGTCCCCACCCCCCTCCAGGCGGCCGGCCAGGACCCGAGCTTCGTCGGCCGGGTACGTCAGGACAGCGGTGTGCCGAACGGGCGCGGCCTCGCCCTCTTCATCACCAACGACAACCTGCGCAAGGGCGCCGCGCTCAACGCCGTGCAGATCGCGGAACTCGTCGCCGCCGATCTGCTCGCGCTGCAGCCCTGACCCGCCGCCGCGGATCCGGTCCTCGCAGAGCATCACGGCCAGCAAAAGTACTGATCAGAGTGTAAGGACCGGCATTCACGGCCGGCGGAGGTGACACCCGCCGGCCGTCCCCCCGCGGCCCGCGCACCCGCCGGCCGGGGGTCCGCGGCACCAGCCTTCGCGGGATGGTGAACGTTCGACCGCTCTCTCCGCTAGTGTCAGACCTCGTGGGCGGGATTCGGAATTCAGCAGCCGTGCGACGGGCCGCTTTTGTGTTGTTCGCCGGCATCGCTCTGGCCAGCATCGCCACGTCCCTGGCGCTGCTCGTCGGTGCCCCCGCCGAGCACTGGCTGATCGCCGCGGCGGGCGTGCTCTGCGCGGCCGTCCTGGAACTCACCTGGGTGCGGGTGGGCGCCGTGGAGCACCGCAGCCCGGTGATCAGCCTTCCCATGCTGGCCCTGCCTGCGCTCGCCCCGACCCTGTCGGCGGAAGCCGCGATCGGCCTGATCTCGCTCGGCGTCCTGCTGGCCATCCTGATCGAGGCCGGCCGCGCGTCCGTCGCCTTCTACAGTGCCGGGTTGCAGGCTGCCGGCGGCATCGTCTCCGCCCTGATCTACGCCGCACTCCGCGACGGCGGGCTGCCCGTGCTGCCGGCGGTGGCCGCGGCATCCGTGGGCTACGTCGCCTTCGTCGTCCTGGTCGAAGTGCTGCGACACCGCCTGGCGAACGCCTCGGTCGAGCGCGGGGGTCGCCCGCTCCTCTCGCCGGTGCGGCTCTTCGTCGCCCTGGTCGGCTGCGCCCTGATCTCCGTGATCGCCCGAGTCTGGACTGTCGAGGGCGTGCCGGTGATGGTCGTGGTGGGCACCACCCTCGAAGCAGCCAGGGTGCTGGTCGCCCTGGTGATCGTCGCCACCATCGTCAAGGTGTCAACCACGGTCTCGGTCATGCGCCGCCGGCTCGCCGGGATGGTCAGCGGCGCGAGCGCGCTGAGCACCGACCCGGGCGCCGACGCGCAGTCCGGCGCCACCGCCACCATCGTCGAGGTGCTCCGGCAGGCGGTTGAAGAGACCATCGGGGCCGAATCCGTCTCCGTGCGGGCGGAGCCGGCCCGCCCCGGGGAGATCAGCATGGCCCTGCCGCTGGGCGCCGTTCCCGGCAAGGACATGTACATCGTCGCCCGCCGCGACCCCATGGACGGTGCCTTCACCGGAAACGACCGCCGGGCGCTCCAGGCCCTCGCGACCACGGCGGGGATGGTGGTCAAGGCACGCGCGAACATCGCCGGCCTGACCCTCCGGGCCAACACCGACCCGCTGACGAGCCTGCCGAACTACGGCGCGTTCCAGGAGGCCCTGGCCAACATCAACGACCACCGGGACTACTCCGAGGCGCTCGCGGTGCTGTTCATCGACATTGACGACTTCAAGCGCCTCAACGACCGGTTCGGCCACCAGGTGGGCGACGAGATGCTCAAGGAACTCGGCCGCCGACTCAGCGCGGTCGTGCGGCCGAACGACGTGGTGGCCCGCGTCGGCGGCGACGAATTCGTGGTCATCCTCACCCACCTCACGTCGCTCGCCGAGGCCAAGATCATCGCCGAGCGCATCCTGGTGGAGACCGGCAAGCCGGTGACCATCGGTCAGAACACCCACAACCCGGTGATCAGCGTGGGGCTGGCCTACTCCGCGCACCGGGAAACCGACGTCAACCAGCTCGTGCAGGACGCCGACCGCTCCATGCTCGCGATCAAGAAGTCCCGCCGGCGCGGCGGCCCGGCGAACGAGAGCAGCATCAACATCTCCAGCCACCGGTCCTCGCAGATGAACGACATCATCGCCCATGCCATCGACGAGGACCTGCTCGAACTCGCGTTCCAGCCCATCGTCAGCCTCGTCACCGGGCAGATCTGGGCGTTCGAGGCGCTCGTGCGCTACACCCACCCCGACCTGGGTCCGCTGTCCCCGCCGTCGATCGTGGAGAAGGCCAAGGGCCTCGGCCGGCTCGACGCGATGACCCGCCAGGTGGCCGTCAAGGCGATGAAGGCGGCCGCCGACTTCCGTCTGGTCGAGCCACGCGTGGTCTGCATGACCATCAACGTGGAGGCCGGGCAGATCCTGCCCGAACGCGTCGGCACGTACATCGAAGACCTCGCCGGACGCTACCCCGGCATCTCGCTCTGCCTCGAACTCAACGAACGGTCGATGACCAAGGTGACGCCCGCCATCCGTGCCCAGGCCGACCGCCTACGCGACCTCGGCCTGATGATCGCGCTGGACGACTACGGTTCCCAGGACTCCTCGGTCGACGCCCTGGTACGGATGCCGATGGACATCCTCAAAATCGACCGCAGCCTTGTCGACGACCTCGACGACGTCCGCCAGCGCGAGGTGCTCACCGCCCTGCAGGGCTTCGGCGACAACCTCGAGTATTCGATGATCGTCGAAGGCGTGGAGAACGACGCCATGGCCGACCACCTGATCAGACTCGGCATCCGCAGCGCGCAGGGGTTCCACTACGGCGTGCCGGAGAACTTCGAGAACACCCTCACCCGGCTGGAATTGCACGGGGCCCGGGCCGTCGTGCCGCGCGGCGCGCCGGTCGGCGCCGGCCGTCCCGCCACGGCCGCGGTCGACGTCGTGTTGTCGGACGTCGTGCCGGACGCGGTCCCACAGCCCTAGCGGGCCGCTGTCTCGAGAGTCGGAACCGATATCCTTGACTCCATGAGTGCAGAGCCGATTCCGTTCGAGGTGGAGACGCTCGTTCTCGACCTCGAACCCGAACGCCGTGCCGTGCTCTACCCGGTGCTCGACACCGTGCGCGACGCCATGCCGAAGGGCTACCGGCTCGGCGTGTACGGCGGCATCCTCGGCTGGGTGGTTCCGCTGGAGACGTACCCCGACACGTACAACAAGCAGCCGCTCGCCTACGTCAGCCTGGCCGCGCAGAAGAACTACAACTCGCTCTACCTGATGGCCCTCTACAGCTTTCCCGAGAAAGATGCCGCGTTCCGCGCCGAGTGGGCCGCCACCGGCCGCACTCTGAACATGGGCAAGAGCTGCGTGCGCTTCAAGACGCTGGCCGACCTGGATCTCGATCTTGTCGCCCGAGTCATCGCCAAAGTGTCCGTTGAGGAATTCATTGCCAACTACGAGCGCGTGAAGTCCAGCGCCTGAGCCGTTTCGGCCCGAGTCGCGGGCCAACCGTTACCTGTGGTGCCCGCGTTCCGGCGGGAGGAATCCGTTACCGGCGTTACACTCGAAAGTGTGAATCCAATGGCGAATGTCGATGTCGTTCTTATTGGTGGCGGCATAATGAGCGCCACCCTCGGTACCTTGATCAAGCAGTTGCAGCCCGACTGGAGCATCGAGATCTACGAGCGACTGGGGGAAGTCGCGCAGGAAAGCTCGAACCCGTGGAACAACGCGGGCACCGGCCACGCCGCTCTGTGTGAGCTGAACTACATGCCGGAGGCGAAGGACGGAACCGTCACCGCCGAGAAGGCCGTGGCGATCAACGAGCAGTTCCAGATCAGCCGCCAGCTGTGGGCGCACCTGGTCGAGACGGGCGCGCTGCCGGAGCCGAAGAACTTCATCAACTCCACCCCGCACATGACGTTCGTGCACGGAAAGTCCAGCATCGAATACCTGCGCAAGCGGTTCGCGGTGCTCAAGGACCAGCCCCTGTTCCAGGGCATGGAGTACAGCGAGGACCCGGCCGTGATCGGCACCTGGACCCCGCTCCTGACCAGGAAGCGCCCGAAGAACGACAAGATCGCGGCGACCCGGATCGTGTCCGGCACCGACGTCGACTTCGGCGCCCTCACCCGTTACCTCTTCGATTCCCTCGCCGCCGCGGGCGCGGGCGTGCACGTGAACCAGCAGGTCACGGGCGTCAAGCAGCTTCCGGATGGCACGTGGAACCTGAACCTGCGCCGCCTGGTCGGCAACCACCCGAGTGCGGTGAACGCCCGGTTCGTCTTCGTCGGCGCGGGTGGCGGCGCCCTGGCGCTGCTGCAGCAGAGCGGCATCCCCGAGATCAAGGGTTTCGGCGGCTTCCCGATCAGCGGCCAGTTCCTGCGCACCACGAACCCGAAGCTGGTCAGCCAGCACCACGCCAAGGTCTACGGCAAGGCCGCCGTGGGCGCCCCGCCGATGTCGGTGCCGCACCTCGACACCCGCGTGGTCGAGGGGGAGACCTCGCTATTGTTCGGGCCCTACGCCGGCTTCACGCCCAAGTTCCTCAAGTCGAGCACCTGGTTCGACCTGCCGTTCTCGATCCGCACGCACAACATCGGGCCGATGCTCGGTGTCGCCGCGCACAACTTCGGCCTGATGAAGTACCTGATTGGCGAGGTTTTCGCCTCGAAGAAGACGAAGCTCAAGGCGCTGCAGGAGTTCATCCCCACGGCCAAGATAGAGGACTGGGAACTCATCACCGCCGGCCAGCGCGTGCAGGTGATGAAGAAGGACCCGAAGCTCGGCGGGGTGCTGCAGTTCGGCACCGAGGTCATCACCTCGGCCGACGGCACCATCGCGGGCCTGCTCGGCGCGTCCCCGGGTGCGTCCACGGCGGCCCCGATCATGGTGGACCTGATCAAGCGCTGCTTCCCCGACCAGTACCCGGCCTGGGAGCCCAAGCTGCGCGAGATGATCCCGAGCCTCGGCACGAAGCTGTCCGACGACCCGGCCGCCGCGGCCGCGTCCCTGGCCGCCACCGCGAAGACCCTGAACCTCACCGCGTAGTCCTTCCGCCCGTCCCGCCCGTCCCGCCCGTCCCGCCCGTCCCGCCCGTCCCGCCCGTCCCGCCCGTCCCGCCCGTCCCGCCCGCGGTCCGCGGGCGCGGGCGGCGGTGCTCCTGCTGCTACCCACCGAAGTGCAGTCGGAGACGAGGCCCCCTGTGGCCAACTCAGGAGATCCGCGACGCCTCGCCCCGACTCCGGCACTGGTCCGCGGCCGCGGCGGCGCCAGTGCACCAATTCTCCTGAGTTGGCCACGACCGCAGGCCGGCCCCGCCGCAGCCGATCACCAGTCGAGCACGCACGCGGATAGCCGCAGCATCCGCTTGCATCTCTCTAGAACGTGTGTTCGAATAGGTGCATGCGGTGGAGCGGACAGGAACTCACGACGGAGCAGGCGGGCGCCCTGCCCGGACTCGCCCGCCTGAACAACCTGGTGCGCAGCGTGCGCACGCCCGAATTCGCCGGGATCACGTTCCACGAGGTGCTGGCGAAGTCGGCCCTGAACCGCGTGCCGGGCCAGAGCGCGATGCCCTTTGGCTGGACCATCAACCCCTACCGCGGCTGCTCCCACGCCTGCACCTACTGTTTCGCCCGGCCCACCCACACCTACCTCGACCTCGACGCGGGCACAGACTTCGACAACGAGATCATCGTCAAGGTGAACGTGGCCGAGGTGCTGCAGCGGGAGCTGAAGAAGCCAACCTGGGGCCGGCATCCGGTGGCGCTCGGCACCAACACCGACCCGTACCAGCGCGCCGAGGGCCGCTACCGGCTGATGCCCGGCGTGATCGCCGCGCTCGCGCAGTCCGGCACGCCGCTCTCCATCCTGACCAAGGGCACGCTGCTCCGCCGCGACCTCGACCTGCTCGTCGAGGCGAGCGAACTCGTCCCCGTCGACCTGGCCCTGTCGATCGCCATCTACGACGACGAGCTGCAGCAGGCGGTCGAGCCGGGCACCCCGTCCACGGTCGCGCGCCTGGCCACGGTGACGGCGGTGCGCGAGCGCGGACTCGACTGCTCGGTCTTCATGATGCCGATCCTGCCCTTCCTCACCGACACGAAGGCCCACCTCGACGAGGCGCTGCGCCAGGCGAAGGATGCCGGTGCGTCGAGCATCATGTACACCGCGCTCCATCTACGCCCGGGCGTGCGGGACTGGTACCTGCAGTGGCTGGCCCGCGACCACCCGGAGCTGCTGCCGCGCTACCTCGAGCTCTACGCCAAGGGCGCCTATGCGCCCAAGGACTACCGGGTCTGGCTGGCCGCCCGAATCAAACCCCTGATCAAGGCGCACGGACTGCAGCGTGGGCTGGAGGATCCGTCCACCGGCGGCGTGCGCTCGACGGCGCTCGGCCGTCCCGCCACGCCCGGCAGGGGTACTGGCCTGGCGGGCAGCGGCGCCGGTGCCGGCCGCGGTACCCGGAGCGGCGCCGGCCGCGACTCGGCGAATACCGCCGTGCGGCGCTCACTGATCGCCGAGGAGCTCCCGCCCGAGTTGAGCCCGACTCTCTTCTGACCGACCGCCCCGACTCCGGCGAACAGGCCGCGAACGAATGCCCCGCCCCGAACGAATTCGGCGGCGACCGGCCCAGATCGGCGCGGCGTCAGACCTGGGGAATCCGGCACGTTTCCGTGCCGCCCGGCAGACGGTGGCGGTTTCGGTAGAACACCGATTGGACCCGGTTGAGCAGCAAGGAAGCGACCGGGGTCATCATTACGCGTCCGAAGAACGGATACGGGTTGCGAGCCGTGAGCAGCATCCCGGCCATCGCGCCCACACCGACCACGTGACTGCCATCGGCCCGCACGAGCACGGGGCCTTCGAGGCAGGTCGCCAGGGTCACGCCGAGCGCGTCCAGGTCGACCGACTGGTACGTTGCGAAAACAATCTGCGGCGCGATCCGGCGCTTCATGCGGTCGACTGCGTTTTGGCACAGGCCGCAGTCACCATCGAATAGAAAAAGCGCTGTCGTCAAGGTGGAACCCTTCGTCGTCGGTACTCCAGCGGCACGCTGCCGCGCCAACCTTCACCAAGTATACCCCTGGGGGTATGCTCGGAAGCCGCCTGCGCCCGGATGCCTCAACCCGGCCATCACCCTTCGAGCGGATGCCCCGGCCCCGAACGAATTCGACGGAGATTTTGCCCAAATCAGGCGCACAGCAGGCGAGAACGCATGTTTTCGCCAAAATCTCCGTCGAATTGGTTAGAACGACGGGCAGCTTGCGCCCCGAACGGGGAACACGGCCGCCGAAATGGGATACTCGACCGATACACACCCGCACGAACGCGCCGCAGAACGTACCGCAGATCGCGGTGCAGCACACGTGCGACCACACCAACACACACGCACCACACGCACCACACGCACCACACGCACCACACGCACCACACGCACCAACACGAACGGAACAGTAATGACGCTTGGCTTGCCAGACCACCTGGTGGCGAGAACCATCAGTCACGCCCTCGCGCGTGCCTCGCACTGGTTCGGACTCACCTGCCTCGCCGGCGCACTGCTCGCCCTGCTGGCCCTGAACTTCGCCCACCGCCCCACCGCCGCCACCGCCGCCGCCTCCACCATCTCCACCACAACCTCCGCCGCCCTCTGGCTCACCATCCTCGCCCTCCTCGCCATGGCCGGCTTCCTGATCGAGCTCTCCCTGCGCCGCACGGTCACCCTGACCATCGCCTACCTGATTGTCGGCAGCGGCTGCATCTACCTCTTCACGGTCACCATCCTCGGCATGCCCGACGTGTTCCCGTTCTCGAACCTGTTCCTGGTGGCCCTGCCCAAGCTGGCCCTGATCATGGTCGGCGGCGCCGGCACCGGCGCCCTTGCCGGCGTGCTCTGGAGCACCCTCGGCTTCGTGCTGGCCGAAGCCGTCACGGTGCTCGCCGCCCTCCAGACGCAGGTGCCCTACAGCCCCGACCCCTTCACCATCTCCACCTACCTGTTCCTCGTCGGCGTGCTCCTCTTCGCCCATTTCGCCCGCCGCCAGGCCGCGGCCCAGACCGCCCTGCACCGGGCCGTCCTCGCCGATCGGGCCCGCCTGCTGCGCCACGACCTCGACCAGCGCGCCCTGGCCCGCACCCAGGACACCACCCTCACCGAGCTCGTCGCGCTCGCCCGCGCGCACGCCGGCCCGCTCAGCCCGAACCTGGCCGGCAGCATCCGTGCCACCCTGCAGACCCTGCGCGGCACCGACTGGCTGACCGACGCCGACCAGCGCAGCGTTGAGCCGTCCGCGGGCACGGATGCCTGGCTCACCAGCGAGGTCTACGCCGCCATCGAGCGCAGTCGCGATCGCGGCCTCGTGGTCGAAGTCACGGGGGAGCGCGCCGCCCTCGGCCGCCTCGACCCGGTCAGCGACCGCGAGCTCGGCCTCGCCGTGCAGCAGTGCCTGACCAACGTGATCCTGCACTCGGGCATCGTGGCCGCCGAGGTCGTGATCGAGAGCGAACTCGACAGCATCTCCCTGATGGTGATGGACGCCGGCCGCGGCTTCACCGAATCCGAAACCGGCTCCGACCGCCTCGGCCTGCGCCAGGCCGTGCGCCACCGCATCGAACGCCTGGGTGGTTCGGTGAGCATCCTCACCCGCCCCGGCGCGGGCACATCCGTACTTCTGAACGTGCCGGTCCCCATCTCAGACCCGATCACGACGGATGCCGCAACCCTCGGCGAGCAGGCCCCCCGATGACCGCCGCCACCCCCGGCGCCAGCACCGCCCCCGAAACCGCTCCCATCCCCACCACCGCGGCCACCCCCACCCCGCTCGCCCCCGCGACGCCCACCCCGCGCACCCTCACCCAGCAGCGGCTCGACCCGCTGGGCACCCTCGCCACCTGGCCGCTCGCTCCGGTCATCGCTACGGTCGTTTTCGGCTACGCGGCGCTGGCCACGTCGTGGCAGGCCGACCAGTCGCGGTATCCGGTGCTCGTCGGGCTGGCCCTGCTGGCCATCGCCGGCGCGGCCGCCACCCTCGTCATCGGCACCCGGCCGTCCGAGCCGCCGTTCCGGCTCGGCTCTCACCTGGCCATGATCGGCCTCGCCGTCAGCGCCTACCTGCTCGACCAGGCGTCCCGCTGGGGCGCGAACACCCTCCTGCAAGACGACTTCGGACCCGTCGCCATCGGCCTCCTCCTGCTTGCCCTCGCCCCGTACCGCCCGTGGCGGGAGATCACCCTGTCGGCGGTGGCGGCATCCGTCATCGTCGCCGCCGTCACCGTGCCGCAGGCCCCGTTCCTCGCCATCACCGTGCCGCCGGCCGTCTACGCGGTCGTGTCGGTCACCCCGGTTTTGGCCCTCGGCCTGGCCGCGGCCGCCTACTCCCGCCGCATGGTGCGCCTGCTGCTGGCTTGGCAGACGGATGCCCGCCGCGCCATCGCCGAACGCACCGAGGAGTCGCGCGGCCGAGTCGTGCGTGCCGTGGTCGGGCAGCAGCTCGCCGACCTCGAAACCGGCGTCTTCCCCCTCTTCACCGACGTGCTCGAACGCGGCGAGGTCACCAAGGCCGACATCGCCCGGGCCAACGAGCTGGCCGCCCGCGTGCGCCGTTCACTCGTGCAGGACATCGACCTGACCTGGCTGGACGCCGTCATCGCCCGGGAGCGCGCCCGGCTGGTCGAGCGCGGCCTGGATCCGCTCTTCGTGGTCGCCGACCCCGAGCACCGCGCCCTGCGCTTCGGACCCGACCAGCGCGCCGCCACCGCCGCCCTGATCAGCCTGCTCTGCGCCGCCCCCGGCTTCGACCCGCGCAGCCTCGTGGTGCAGGTCGCCGACGGGGCCCGGCCGGCCGCTCCCGGGCACGCCGGGCAGAGCGAGCAACCCGCCGAACCCGAGCAACCCGCCGAACCCGAGCAACCCGCCGAACCCGAGCAACCCGCCGAACCCGAGCAGCCCGCCGAGCAGCCCGAGCCCACCCAGCCCGAGCCCGCCGAGCAGCCCCAGCCCGTGCCCGCCGGCATCGTCGACACCGTCACGATCCAGGCCGGACTCGACCTGCCCGCCGGCCAGGCCCGCGCCCTGCTCCGCCCCTACCTGGCCGTGTTCCGGGTCGTGTTCCCGCGGGTGCGGGTCACGATCAGCCGCCCGCTGGTGATGCTCGACTTCGGCGACCGCCGCCCGGCGTCGAGGGCCCGCCTCCGCAACCGCCCAGTACGCTGAAGTAGGTTTTCACCAGCGACCCAGCACGACCCGAGCACGAGCAGCCGAGGGGGCACCCACCGCATGGCCAAACTGTATTTCCGCTACGGAGCCATGAACAGCGGCAAGAGCACGTCCATGCTCCAGGCGGCCTACAACTATGAGGAACGCGGCCACAAGGTGCTGCTGACCAAGCCGTCGGTCGACACCAAGGGCGACCGCGGCATCCTCTCGCGCCTGGGCGTCACCCGGGGAGTCGACTACCTGCTCACCCCCGAGACGGATGCCTACGCCTCCTTCCAGCAGCACCGCGCCGAGGTGCTCGCCGCGACCGGCCTCGACGTGAGCTGCCTGCTCGTGGACGAGGCCCAGTTTCTGACCGAGTCGCAGGTCGACGACCTGCTGCGGATCGCGATTCTTCAGAACATCCCGGTGCTGGCGTACGGCATCCGCACCGATTTTCAGACCGTGGCCTTTCCCGGCAGCCGCCGGTTGCTCGAGGTGGCGCACAGCCTCGAGGAGCTCAAGACGATCTGCCGCTGCGGCCGGAAGGCCGTGTTCAACGGGCGCCAGATCGACGGCGTCTTCGTCTTCGACGGCGCCCAGGTGGCGATCGACGGCGAGCAGGTCACCTACGAGTCCCTCTGCGGCTCGTGCTACCTCGAGGAGAGCGGCGGCGTGCTCAACAACCGCCGGCGTTCCGTGCAGGCCTGACCTGGCCTGGGGAGACCGTCAGGCCTCGGGCCGGCAGTCGATGATGAAGGCCATCAGCGTGGTGGCGTCCCCGGTGTCGAAGAGGGTGCTGAGGTGCTCGTTGTATTCGAGTCTGCGTCGAGCAGACACCGAGATGGCGTCGAATCCCGACGCCATGAGGTGGCCGGCCATCATCAGCCGGGACGTGCGTTTGTTGCCGTCGAAGTAGAACTGGGCCCGGGTGGCGGCACAGAAGTACGTGATGGCTTGCTCGCGCGCGTCCGGCAGGGTGTAGAGGTAACGGAGGAGGCGGTCGTGCTCGTCAATCAGAGTCTCCCCGTGCTCTCCAGGAGGGGACGCCTGGTAGGTTCCCAAATCACCCAGCCCGACAAGGCCTCCGCCGGTGACGTTGCCCTCTCCTCGAAAATGGCCTGACTCGATTTCTTCATGCACGGCCACGCGGCGGTGCACTTCGTCGCTCACGTCTTTGGTGAGGGCGAAAGTACCGTCGCCGACGAGCGTGTCAACATAGTTGAACGCCTCCTGGAGGGCGAGGATCTGGTTCTGGTCATAGACCCGGTGCCCGCTCACCGTGACGCCTTCGAGGAGGGTCTGCACCTCGGGCAGGGTGTACGGGTTGCCTTCCAGCGACGCCGCATCCCAGATGTACTCCGGGAGGGCGGCCCGAAACCGGGCGCGGGCGCGGTCGGTGGCCGACTGTGGGAGCAGGTCCCAGGCAACGGATGCGGAGTCCCACACGATTCCTGTCGCCGCGCGCTGCTGATTGACCACGCTGCGGGGCAGGGAGCTCCCCGGCAGCTCAGGTCGTGGCTGCTGCGGCTTCGAACGCTTCTGGTACTGGTTGGACCCTCGGGCCCAGTGGTTGGGTGTGTCGGTCATGGTTCACCAGCTCCGTGCGATGGTTTCGGCTTTGTCTGCGAGCGCACCGCCGATGCCGAATGCGTCCACCAGGGTCTGGATGGGGGCGACCACCCGGATGCCGTCGTCGAGGAACGCGTCCACGTCCAAGTCGGCCGTGTACGGGACGACGATGAGGTCGGCCTCCTCCGGTCGGCACAGTGCCATGTGGGCCAGGCGCCGAACCAGGCGATGCGGGTCAGCGGTGTAGACCACGGACGGTCCGGCCGCGGGGCCGTCCGTGTCGGGGTTCAGCCTTCTGATGCCGCTGACCCCCGACAAGATCCAAGACGTCTCGCCGGCGCTTGCGGCCGCCGCGATCTTGAGCTCGTCCACGCTACCGCACAGATATGTTGCGCCGGCGCGTTTCAACAGGGAGGAGCTCACGCCGGCAGTGCGAGCGATTTCGACGGGGTCACCGTTTGGCACCCAGCGGTGCAATCGGGCCTCCCAGTCGGCGACGGCCTTGTCCTTTTCGCCGGTCGCCGGCCCAGCCAGGATTTCCCGGGCAGCCCGCGCGGCGTTGACGTCCGAGAGCGGAGCGAGACTGATGTCCAGGTCGAAACCGGCGGCCAGGGCGAGTTCTCGGAGCGTGCCGACGGAGGGGTCGACTTGCGCGCCTTCGATGCGGTAGATCGTGGATTTGGACACGCCGGAGCGTAGTGCGAGCGCCCGCCGGTCAAGGCCGACGCTGGCTCGGATGTCGTCCAGCAGCTGTCGCATATCCGGTACTCTACCTGAGTCATTCCCGTATATGGGACCTTGAATCGATATGTCCCATATTTGGGTCAGAACCTGATGCGGACAAATCAAACCAAGGAAAACAAGGGAGAGGGGGCGCTCAAACGACACTGAGTCGCGAGCGCCCCACCAACCCCCCAGTTGATTTCCCAACTACAACGTAGGCGCGTTTTTCCCGCCTCACCAGCCGTCACTTTCTGTGGCACCCCAACGGGGGTACTGCGCGGGGCACCCGAATCCTGTGCAAAACTGGCAGCGAAACCGCACCAGAACCGCAGCAAGCCGCACCAGAACAGCCGGTCCTACGGCTCAACAAGACAACCAAACCCGCCATCGCCGAGCACCACCCATGCAAGGAACCTGATGTCCCGCTTCCGAGTCGCCCTGATCGATGACCACGAGATCGTCGCCCGCGGCTTCGCAAACCTCTTCTCCACCATCCCCGAAATCGAGGTCGTCGGCACCGTCGCGACCGTGACCGAGCTGCTCGAATCCGCTGCCTCGCAGGACCAGCAGGTCGACCTGGTCATCCTCGACCTGCGGTTGTCCGACGGATCCCTGGTGGGCAGCAACGTGGATCGGCTGCGCGCCGCGGGGGCCGCCGTGCTCGCTTTCACCGGCGGTGATGACGAGGTGCTGATGCGGCACGCCGCGCGCAGCGGCGTGCTCGGCGTGGTGCGCAAGTCCGAGCCGACCGCGGTGCTGCTCGACGCGGTCACGCGCGCGGCGGCGGGGGAGACGATCGCGTCCACGGAATGGGCAGCGGCCCTCGACGGTGACCCTGACCTGGCCGATGCCGGGCTGAGCAACCGGGAGCGCGAGGCGCTCTCCCTCTACGCGGCGGGTGCGAAGGCGCCCCTGGTGGCGTCGCGGATGGGACTGTCCGAGGCCACGGTGATCGACTACATCCGTCGGGTGCGCACCAAGTATGAGCGGGTGGGCCGCCCCGCCAACACGAAGATCGACCTCTACAAGCGCGCGCTGGAAGACGGCATCCTGCCCATCCCCGGCCAGTCGTGACCGCTCGCACGCGCAAGGTGCCGCCAGCTCCGACCGCGGTCGAGCGGCACGCGCGCGTGCTCTACGGCGCCATGGGTGTCGCCGCCCTGGCCTTCGGTCTGCTCTGCCTGGGCACCTACCTCGAACAGGCCTGGCGCCCCGCGCCGACCCTGTCGCTGCTGGCCTTCCTGCTGGTCTTCGGTCTCCCGCTGCTGATCGGCGTGCTCTCCAAATGGGCGTCGCTGCGCCTGCTGCGCTCGCTCGCCCTGGCCGACGGGGTCGTATTCCTGGCCATCCTCGCATTCTGGCTGGTCGTGCGCGCCGAACCCCTCACCACCGGGGCCTCCGACATCCCCTGGGTGATCTCCTTCACCGGAATCCCCGCCATGGCCGTGGCGGTGGCCACCCGCGACCGGATCGGCTGGGCCTACACGGCCCTGGTCTGCACGGCGAGCGGACTGCTGCGGGCCGCCACCACGACCGATCCGCAACCGCTCCTCGTGGGCGTCGAAGACGGCCTCTACTCGCTGCTCATGATCACGGTCTTCGTCGGCCTGACCGGGCTCACCCGGCGCCGCGCCGCCCAGGTCGACGCCGCCGCCCTGTTCGTGGGCGCCGATCAGGCCGCCCGGGCCGCCCAGGTGGCCCGCCAGCGGGTGCGGCTGAGCATCGACGCGCTCGTGCACGACAGCGTCATCTCCAGCCTGCTGATGGCCGGCCGCGGCGGCATCCCCGCTCCCACCATCGCCCGTCACGCCCAGACCACGCTGGCCCGTCTCGACGCTGTCCGCACCCCAGCGCTGAACCCGGGTTTCCGCGCCACCGGCCACGAACTGGTCGACGCGCTCGAGCAGCTGGCGGCAGACCTGGCACCGGATGCCGCGGTGCACTCCGACCTGTCCGACAACCTCCGCATACCCGCGGTGGCAGTGACCGCCCTGCTCGACGCCGTCGGCGAGGCGCTGCGCAATTCGGTCGCCGCGGCCGGACGCGGGCAGGGCCGCCAGGTGGTCCGCACCGTCACCGTGCAGGGTCGACGCGGCGGCATCCGGGTGCTCGTGCACGACGACGGCGCCGGCTTCGACCCGGCCAGGGTGCCCGCCGAGCGCCTCGGCATCACGCAGAGCATCATCGGCCGGATGGAGCGCTTGACCGGCGGCGCGGCCGCGGTGCGCTCCCGCCCGGGGGCCGGCACCGAGGTGGAGGTGTCTTGGACGCCCGAGCCGAGCCCCGCGGCAGCCCCGGCCCCGGCCGCATCCGCCGCCCTGGCGACCCTGGCCCGCACCGCCCCCGCTGCTGTCCTGACTCGCCCGGAACCGACCACCCCGCCCGCCCCCACACGCCTGCGCCCGCCGACCCCGGTGAGCCTCGCCATTATCGCGCTGTTCATCCTCGTGCACGCGCTGCTCGCCTTCGGTGACGATGAGCCGGGCGCGACCCTGCCGGGTGAGGTCCTCGGCTTCCTCGCCCTGGTGCTCGCGGCCCTCATCATGGCCCGCCCCGACAACAACCGGATGACCCGCGTCCGGGCCGGGGTCGTGGTCGCCCTGTGCGCTCTGGCGGGGGCGCTGGTCGCGTTCCCGATGACGCCGGCGAACCCCACCCCGTTCGGGCACTGGTACCTGGGCGCGATCACCCTGCTCCTGGTCGTCCTCGCCGTGCGAGGCCGCTCCGATCTGGCCTGGCTCGGCTATGCGCTGATGACCGTGGTCGCCATCGTCTGGTGCCTTGTCAACGGCCTTCCCGGGGTGAACGGTCTTGAGATGGTCAGCCGCCATGCCGGCACGCTGCTCGCCGGCAGTCTCTTTGCCCTGGGCATGGCGCGGTCGACCCAGGCCCTGTCCGTGCTGAATGGCGAGCGCGCCCTGCATAGTGCCGCGGCGGCCACCACTGTTGCCGCCATCGAGGAGCGCGAGTCGCAGCTCGCCCGGGTGAACGTGCTCTCCCGTCCCATCCTCGACCTGCTCGCACAGAGCACCGAGCTCGGTCCCGAGCTGCGCGCGGAATGTCTGTTGGTCGAGGCGACCCTCCGCGACGCCATGCGGGCGCGCGCCCTGTTCGTCGAGCCGCTCGTGTCCGCCACCCGTGCCGCGCGGCTGCGCGGGGTCGAAGTGACCCTGCTCGACGACAGCGGCGACCACCAGCCCGTTCAGATGTCGGCCGTGGTGGCCGCGGTCGCGGACGAATTGAACGTGCTGGTGTCGGGCCGCCTCACCGCCCGGGTGCTCCCTGCCGACCGGCCCTTCATCGCCTCGATCGTGATCGGCGCCGCCACGCCTCAGATGCTCATGGTCACACCGGAGGGTCTCCTCCAGGAGGCCTGACTGCCTCCACGAAACACCCCAATTGGGGGGATGGCCATTGCAAATAACCGTGCCTTCGTCGGCGCTGAGGTCGGCGGCGTCCCCGGCGAAGCAGTTCTCAGCGCCATTTTTCGCCGTCCTGGATCGAGCGGCGCATTAGTCGAGAAAGCGTCACTCCCCGACGCGGGAAGGCCCCTTACCCTCATGTGAGAGGATGAACAAGGGGAAAAGGCGATTCGAGCGGTTCCTCTCTGTCAAGTGCTACCGGAGGAACGCGCGTGGAGCTCAAGGACTACCTCAGGATCTTCCATAAAAGTTGGATCCTGATTCTCGCTTGCACCCTGTTCGGTATTGCCGCAGCAGCAGGTGCGGCCATTGCCACCACCCCGAAGTACATCGCCAACACCCAGCTCTACGTCTCGGTGCAGGCCTCCGCCGGCGCGGTGACCGGGGATCTGGTTCAGGGAACCAGCTTTGCCCGGCAGGCCGTCACGTCGTACGTCGACGTGGTCAACAGCGCCATTGTTCTCGACGAGGTCATCACAGAACTGAACCTCGACGCAACCGCGGCGCAGCTCGCCTCCACTATCACCTCCACATCCCCGCTGAACACCGTGCTGATCGACGTCTCCGTCACCAACAGTGACCCAGAGCTCGCGGCGCAGATCGCCAACTCCGTCGGGCAGAACTTCAGCAAGATCGTCGTCGACCGCCTCGAGAAGCCCGATGGCGACGCAGCCAGCCCTGTGAAGATCGAAACGATCCAGCCGGCCATCGTGCCGACCACGCCCGCCAGCCCCAACGTTCCGCTGAACATCGCCCTCGGCCTGCTCGTGGGTCTCGCGGTCGGCATCGGGCTCGCCGTGCTGCGCAGCGTGCTCGACACCCGCATCCACAGCCTGCACGACATCGAGCTGGTCACCGATTCACCGATGCTCGGTGGCATCACCAACGATCCCGGTGCGAGCCTTCGCCCCCTGGTCGTGCACACCGACCCGAAGAACCCGCGGGCCGAGGCATTCCGCAGCCTCCGCACCAACCTCCAGTTCGTCAACATCGAGGGTGGCCCGCGAAGCTTCGTGGTCACCAGCTCGGTGCCCGGCGAGGGCAAGAGCACGACCACGGCGAACCTCGCGATCGCCCTCGCCGAGACCGGCGCCCGCGTTGCGCTGATCGACGGCGACCTGCGCCTGCCGCGCGTGGCCGAGTACATGGGCATCGAGGGTGGTGTCGGTCTCACCGACGTGCTCATCGGTCGCGCCGAGCTCGCCGACGTGCTGCAGAAGTGGGGCAAGAACAAGCTGTTCGTTCTGCCCAGCGGCCGCGTTCCCCCGAACCCGAGCGAACTGCTCGGCTCCGCTGCGATGGCCCGCATGCTCGGCGCGCTCACCGAGGAGTTCGACGTGGTGCTGATCGACGCCCCGCCGCTGCTGCTGGTGACGGATGCCGCCGTGCTGAGCAAGCTCTGCGGCGGCGCCATCATGGTGGTGGCCTCCGGGCGCACGAAGCGCAACGAGCTGATTAGCGCCGTCAAGGCCTTGGAACGCGCCGGCAGCCGCCTCGTCGGCATGGTCATCACCATGCTGCCCACGAGGGGGCCCGACTCCTACGGCTACGGCCAGTACAGCTACGGCACGATCCACGAAGAAGAGAAGGCCACTGTCGGGGCCGCAGCGCCGGCGACGCGGGGCATCCGCAAGGCCCGCCGGAGAACTGCGTGATGCAGACCTTCTCCATTTTGACGGTCTGCTCCGGCAATATCTGCCGCTCACCGCTGGCCGAGCAACTTCTGCGTGTCGGCCTCGCGTCGTGGCCACAAATTCAGGTGGCCAGCGCGGGAACGATCGGCCTGACCGGTCAGGGTATGCCCGCGCAAGCCGCGGACCTGTCGCGCCACTTCGGCGGCGACCCGAGTACCCACGTGGCCCAGGAACTCACCGCGCAGCACGTGCAGACCGCCGACCTGGTGTTCGCGATGTCCCGCGAACACCGGCGCGCCATCGTCGAGTTGGTGCCACGCGCCATCCGTTACACGTTCACGATCCGCGAATTCGCGCGTCTCGTTGCAGACCTCACCGATGACGACCTCGACGAGGCTGCCGCGCTGCCCCTCGAAGACCTTGTGGGGCGCCTCTCCACTCTGATCGGGTTGGCAGCCTCTCAGCGCGGCGCTGTCGCGCCCCTGGCATCGGCCGATGACGATGACGTCGTTGACCCCTATCGCCGTAGCGACGAGGTCTATGTGGAGTCCGCCCAGCAGCTCGTGCCGGCCATAAATGCTGTCACCGCCCTGTTCCACAGAGCCGCAACGGTGAAGCCGAAACAGTGAAAGCCGTGGGGGGAAACAAGCCTAAGAGTCGCAAGAACCGTAACAGCGTGTTGCGCCACCGCCTGCTCATTGCAGGTCTGGCCGTGTTCTTGCTGTTCGACGTTGCGCTGGTGTCCTTTGCGCTCACCGCGTCGAAGCCGTCCGCCAATGCGGGCACGGCGGTCAAGCCAGCCGAGACCACGACCGCCGAGCCGTCGACAACGGAGCAGCCGGTAGTCGAGCCTGTCGAGACCCCGGCAATCACTTCCCCGCCCCCCACCCGCATCCTCACCGCCCTCGACGCGTCCACACTCTGGCGTGCCACGACCGGTGACTGCCCCGCCGCCACCGCGACCCCGGAGCTCTCCACTGACGCCGGTGAAACCTGGAGAGCTTTCGACGCGTCGAAAGGCACCGATGCCTCCTCCATTCTCTCGATCTACGTTTCCAGCAAGTCCGAGGCCTCCCTGGTCACACTCACGGCAGGGGACTGCACGCCACAGCGCGTGACCACCTTCGTGGCAGGCGCTCAGTGGCAGGAATACCCCGATCGGGTTGGGTCGAACTGGTACGTTGACCCGACAGACCGGGCCCGCGTGCACAGCCCGTCAGGTTCATTTTCCGCACCCTGTTCCGCGGTGATCGCCCTCGCCCCGCGCACCGACTCGACGGCCGCCCTGCTCTGCTCAGACGGCACCCTCTTTCGCACCGGCGATGGCGCCGCGACCTACGGGCCCGCGGTCGCCCTTCCCGGTGCCGCGAATCTGACCGTCAGTGACAACGGCTACATCATCGTGGCCACCGATCAGGCCGACTGCGCGGGCGCACAGCTCCTCGCGACGTCTGAAGAGCCCGACGGGGCGCTGACCCCGACCGGATGCCGTGAGGAGGCGGTCACGCCGGGCACCCTGGCTCTGGCGGGTGCGGACGGAATTGTCTGGCTGTGGGCGGGGGACGTAGTGAGTAGTTCGATTGATGGGGGCACGACATGGCAGTAAGCGACTTTGCGACGACGAGAATGAAGGAGCTGCACAGTTCAGTGCCTCTCATCCGCTTCGGTACTCAATTTGCGTTCGATGCGGGAGCTTGGGTTGTCGCCCTGTTTTTGGCCGAGATCCTTCGCTATGAGTTTGACTTGGGGCTGATGGGACTGCGGCCGTTGGTGGCGCTGTGCGCGGCTGCATGCCTGGTGCAGTTTCTCGCGGGCGGTGCCAACCACCTTTACCAGGGCCGCCACATCTACGGGAGTTTTTCTGAGATTAGGGCGCTGCTCGGAGTTGTTATCGCCTCGACCGTCATTCTGGGCATCCCGGTTGCAATTGCGGGCACAGTGGTCGGCATTCCCCGCAGCACGGTCTTCATCGCCCTGCCCATGGCCTTCGTCTTGATGGGCGGCGTGCGTTACGTCAAGCGGCTCCTGGTGGAACGGTCGGTAGTTCCAAAAGACGACATTCAGAAGGCCCTGATCTTCGGTGCCGGATACATGGGGGCGTCGCTTGCTCGGCGCATGACCACCGACCGAAACTCGCCATTTTTGCCGGTGGGGCTCATCGACGACGACCCTCGCAAGCGCAATCTCTGGCTCCATGGCGTTCGCGTCGTCGGTTCGCGCGCGTCCCTTTCCGCCGCAGCTGCAGCCACTGGAGCAACTGCGCTGGTCGTGGCCATCGCCAAGGCCGATGCAGCCTTGTTGCGTGAGATCACCGATGCCGCCAAGGCCGCGCATCTCCAGGTCTTGGTTCTTCCTCCCCTTGAAGAACTGCTCAACGGCAAGTCCCGCCTCAACGACCTGCGCGATATTTCGATCGAAGACCTGATCGGTCGTCACCCCGTTGACACCCACGTTGAGTCGATCGCTGGTTATCTCGCGGGCAAACGCGTGCTGGTCACGGGTGCGGGCGGTTCCATCGGCTCCGAACTGTGCCGTCAGATCACCAAGTTCGGCCCGAGCGAACTCATCATGCTCGATCGCGACGAAACCGGCCTTCAGATCACCCAGATCTCGATCCTCGGTCACGGCCTCCTCGACACCAAAGACGTGGTGCTCGCGGACATCCGCGATGCCGAGGCATTGAAGGCCATCTTTACCGAGCGGCGACCCGAGGTTGTTTTCCACGCCGCTGCCCTCAAACACCTCCCGATGCTGGAGCAGTACCCCGACGAGGCATGGAAGACTAATGTGCTCGGCACACTCAATGTGCTCGAAGCCGGCCAGGCGGTCGGGGTGACTACGTTCGTGAACATCTCCACCGACAAGGCCGCGAACCCCACGAGTGTGCTCGGTCATTCCAAGCGCGTTGCTGAGAAGCTCACGGCGTGGGCCGCCCAGGAATCCAAGCAGGCGTATCTTTCGGTTCGTTTTGGCAACGTCATTGGCAGCCGTGGCTCGATGCTGCCCACCTTCACCACCCTCATCGAGGCTGGTGGACCGCTGACGATCACCCATCCCGACGTCACCCGCTTCTTCATGACCATCCCGGAGGCGTGCCAGCTGGTCATCCAGGCCGGCGGTATCGGTGGTCCCGCCGAGGTTCTCATTCTCGACATGGGCGAGCCTGTGAGAATTCTCGACGTGGCCGAGCGAATGATTGGAATGTCGGGCAAGGATATCGAGATCATCTACACGGGCCTGCGCCCCGGCGAGAAGCTGCACGAAGAACTCATCGGCGACCATGAAACGGATCAGCGGCCGATCCATCCGAAAATCACCCATACGACCATATCGTCCATCCGCCCCGAGAATCTGAACAAACCGGGTTGGGATGAACGTTGTCGACACGATCCAACGAATCGGCCGGGCGAAATTGAGTCAGCGCTGGCCGGAACAGGAATAGCCCTATGAGTGAACGTATCTATATGTCGTCTCCCGACGTCGGTGACCTCGAAGAACAGTACATGGTGGCCGCGATCCGGTCTGGTTGGATCGCCCCGCTGGGACCCGACGTCGATGCTTTCGAGGTGGAGATGGCGGAACGCGTCGGCGTTGAACAGGCCGTGGCACTGAGCTCCGGCACAGCAGCACTGCACCTCGGGCTGCTTGGGCTCGGAATCGGCCCGGGTGACACTGTGCTCACGTCGACAATGACGTTCGCTGCGACGGCTAACGCCATCGTATATACGGGGGCCGAACCGTTCTTCATTGACTGTGAACTCGAGAGCGGGAACATAGATCCAGCTTTGCTCCGACAAACAATTGAGCAGCTCCGCGGCAGTGGAGAAAAGGCCGCCGCAATTGTTCCCGTTGACTTGCTGGGTAAGGCAGCCAATTACACAGAGATTTGCGCCATTGCAGATGAGTACGAGATACCTGTCCTGGCGGATGCAGCCGAGTCCCTCGGAGCGAGCCACGAAGGTCGGCCCGCCGGATCGTTTGGGCGCGCCTCCATCCTGTCTTTTAACGGGAATAAGGTCATGACGACCTCGGGGGGAGGAATGCTGTTAACAGACGACCTGGCGCTCGCGGCTCACACTCGATATTTGGCCACGCAAGCTCGACAGCCGGTTACGCACTATGAGCACACTGAAATTGGTTACAACTATCGCCTCAGCAACATCTTGGCTGCTCTCGGAAGAGCGCAGTTATCTCGACTCGATGAAATGATCGCGCGTCGTCGCGAAATGCGTGAACGATATCGGGAGCTGTTCGCACGGATGGATGGGGTGGAAATCTTCGGGGGCGCGTCAGACGACGATGACAACTGTTGGCTCACATCAATCGTTATAGATTCGGCAGTCACTGGATGGTCTCCCGCCGACCTCAGTGCCGACTTGATGGCCGTGAATATCGAGAGCCGCCCGCTGTGGAAACCCATGCACATGCAACCCGTCTTCTCTGCTTCCCGAGCAGTGACGAACGGCAACTCCCAGCGCCTCTTTGAGACCGGCCTCACTTTGCCGAGCGGATCTGCTCTCGGCCGATCTGAGATAGACCGAGTTACGTCACGGCTTCGTGCTTTTAACGGAGTCACCGTATGACGCCACATGCGTCCTTGACTCGTTTCGACACGACGAAGCGAGCTATTGATTGTGTCGTAGCAATCCTCGGCTTAGCTGTCGCGTCACCCGTGCTCATGATCGTTGGCGGATTGGTTGCCGCGAAACTAGGCCGTCCCGTGCTGTTCAAGCAGGATCGCCCCGGCAAGAACGGTCGAGTATTCCGCCTTTACAAGTTTCGCACAATGAAGAACGTGGATTTGAAGAAAGGGCTGATCTCAGACGAGCAGCGCCTCAGCCCATTCGGTCGGGCGCTGAGATCCACGAGTTTGGATGAACTCCCCACGCTGTACAACGTTCTGAAGGGTGACATGAGTCTCGTTGGACCGCGGCCTTTGCTGGTCCGGTACCTCAACCGCTATACGCCGGAACAGGCCCGGCGACATGACGTCCGCCCGGGAATCACCGGTCTGGCTCAGGTGAGTGGCCGCAATAGGCTGACATGGGAAGACAAGTTCGCCTTGGACGTGAAGTACGTCGGCGAACGAGGTTTCGGCATGGACCTCTGGATACTCGCGAAGACGGTGATGACGGTTGCCAAGCGCGACGGCGTTTCTGCAGAAGGACATGTCACGGTAGCGGAATTCGTTGGTGGTCCGTTTGGGAAGGAAGCGGAGCGATGAGTATCCCACTGGTCGTCGTCGGAGCCGGCGGGTTCGGTCGGGAGGCCCTGGACGTGGTGGAAGCCATGAACAAGGCGGAAGCCGTGCCTGTCTTTCAAATTCTTGGCGTCCTGGATGCGGATCCGAGTATAAGGAATCTGGAACGGCTAGCCGCTCGCGGTGTGGCCTACTTGGGAACAGATTCGGCGTGGCGGGAAGCAGGCATCCAAGCCCAATATCTAGTCGGCATTGGCGACCCCCAAGCTCGTCAGAGGGTTGCGGAAGCGTTCTCCCGTGATGGCTTTGAGGCTGCAACTGCGATACACCCTGCTGCGTCAATTGGGTCCAGAGTGACCATCGGCGGAGGCTCAGTAGTTTGCGGGGGGGCGCAGCTGTCAACGAATGTCTCCTTGGGGCAGCACGTGCAGATCAACCCGAACGCCACGATCGGACACGACGCAGTCTTGCACGACTTCGTTTCGATCAATCCGGCTGCGACGATCTCGGGTGAAGTGATTGTTGAAGCACGGGCTCTCATTGGCGCCGCTGCGGTCATCCTGCAAGGAATCGCAGTTGGTGAAGATTCCCTGGTAGGCGCCAGCGCATGCGTTGTACGCCGTGTAAAACCGAAGTCCGTTGTGAAGGGCGTGCCTGCCAGGTGAAACGCGTACGAGCCTTGATATCGCATATTGGATTTGAACTGTGGTGCGGTCTGGAATGTCGTATCGGGCGTACGGGACCCCGATCAGGATTTGACCGCTGCAGAGTGCAAATGATTTTTACTCGTTGCCCCTTCGGGCGATGTGGACGGCAGTGTTAGGGATGGGTATTTCAGCATGAAGGTATTGATTACAGGCGGAGCGGGATTCATCGGGTCGAATCTAGTGCGGTTCTTCAACGGGCACTCTCCAGCGACTGAAGTTCGTGTACTAGATGATCTGAGCACCGGAAGCATTCAGAATCTGGCAGGCTTAGACGTTCAATTCACCCACGGTTCTATCCTCGATTACGATTTGTTGAAGGAAACGGCGCGCGGCGTTGATGCAATTGTGCATCTGGCGGCGATTCCAAGCGTTCCACGTTCTGTCGCGGCCCCGCGCCCGTCGCACGATGCAAATTCAACTGGAACGCTCAATGTGCTTGAAGCTGCACGCGAACTCGGTGTCGGACACGTATCGGTAGCGTCCTCTAGCTCCGTCTACGGGAGCAATCCCGTTCTTCCCAAAAGCGAATATGACTGGACTCGCCCGATGAGTCCCTATGGAGTCAGTAAACTCGCGACCGAGGGATATTGCATTGCTTACAACTTCTCCTATGGGATGAAGACTCTGGCCTTCCGCTTTTTCAACGTCTACGGTCCCGGACAGGCGGCGGGTCATTCTTATGCCGCCGTGATCCCGAAATTCCTCGAAGCCGCGTTGGCGGGGGAGGACCTGTCCGTTCATGGAGACGGCTTACAGTCGCGCGACTTCACCTACGTCGAGACCGTATGCGCAGTCATCCTTGACGCCGTGCAAAATAAGACAAGTTCAACTGATCCCATCAATCTTGCTTTCGGCACGAACACGACTCTGCTTGAACTTATTGAGTCGATGGAACTGCATCTGAACGAACCGTTGAAGGTTATTCACGCCGAGCAGCGTGTTGGTGATGTCAGGGCATCCCAGTCTGATGGCCGGCGGGTCCGAGAGTTTTTCCCCTCGGTCGTGCCTGTGTCACTGGACGAGGGTTTGGCGAAAACCATTGAATGGTTTCAGTCAGAACTTCGAATGAAATCGGGAAATTGACTGACAAGCCCAAGATCCTCCTTGGTGTGACAGCGGACGAGTCGATCGTGTTGATGCGCGGATTCGCAGAGCATCTCTCGGGGACTGGGTGGGACGTGCACGTCGTCAGCTCACCGGGGCCTCGATCTGAATCCCTCTCCAAGTCGGCGGGTCTGACTGTACACACAATTCCGATGAACCGTAATCCGTCGCCATTTGCTGACGCAAAGGCGCTGCTGGCCTGGATCTGTCTATTGCGGGCCGTTTCGCCAGATGTTATTTCTGTTGGTACGCCCAAAGCAGGGCTACTCGGCGGGATTGCCGGATTGATTGCTCGGGTGCCAACCCGCATCTATCTCCTCCGGGGGCTCCGTCTGGAGACCGCTTACGGTCTTCAACGCTTGGTTCTGACCATCGTCGAAATGTGTTCTATGGCGGTATCTCACCGGGTGCTAGCCGTCAGTTCGAGTCTGCGTCAGCGCGCCATCGATTTGCGCTTGGTTGGGCAGGCCAAGGTCATTGTCCTCGGTGTGGGGAGTTCCAACGGTGTGGATATGGGTGCTCACGAGAGGTCCAATTTCTCTGAGGAAGAGCTACACACGCTGTCGCGTAGCCTGGGCTTACTGACGAACATTCCCGTCGTCGGGTTCGTAGGCCGGCTCACAAAGGACAAAGGACTAGATGTGCTCACGGCCGCGCGATTGATTATGGCGACCAAGGGTGAGAGGTTTCAGCTATTGGTGGTCGGTGAAGTAGACGACAAGGGTGGTGCTGATGTGCTCAGCGAGCTGAGCCAGAGCACTTTGCCGTCGATAGTCACGGGGTACGTTTCACATCCCGCGATCTACTTCCAACTGATGGATGTGCTCTGCCTGCCGACTCTGCGTGAGGGCTTCCCAAACGTGGTTCTGGAAGCAGCGGCCTCCGGAGTCCCGTCCGTGACGACTAGTGCGACCGGGGCTATCGACTCCGTCATCGACGGCGAGACGGGCCTGATCGCACGTGTTTCTTCTGCACCAGACCTCGCAGACTGCCTGACCAGAATGATCTCAGATAGTACTCGTTGCAAAGATATGGGGGCCCGAGCGCGCGCGCATGTGTCGGCGAACTATGCACGACCTCTGGTCTGGGCGAACACGCAGCGGTTCTATATGGATTACCACCTCGAAAGAAAAAGGATCGATCGTTGAATGCACGGTCCGCACGAGACCTCTCAGGTATCGTGTCCGTCTCGAGATATGGTGCAGCCGGTGCCAGTACGCGTGTCCGAATGTACGACTGGTTCGACAAGCTTGGGATCCAAGCGGATCGCTTTGAGTACTTGGGCACACCTGACACGCGTCCTTCGAGGTTGATTCGAGCCGCGCCGCGAATCTTGCTGGCTGAACTTGAACTTCGAAAACTCCCGCCAATGCTAGAGAACCAAACCGTGCTGATGAGCCGATCGGCGTCCCCGTTCAGCTCGGGCCGGATCGAGTCACTGTTACTCGAAAGTGCTCATCATTCTGTCTACGACTTTGACGACGCCATCTACCTCGGGAGTCGGTCTTGGCATGAGCGCATCTGGTCCGGTAAGAAAGCTTGGAAGAGGTCTGTTGAGTCCGCCGATGTCGTTATCGCTGGCAGCGATGTCCTTGGGGAAGCGGCGTCCAGATTACGCAGTGATGTCCGGATCATTCCGAGTTGCGTTGAGCCCTCAAATTACTTGCAGAAAACTTCCTATAAAATCCAAGATCAACCGCGTGCAATCTGGATAGGGTCCCCTGCAACGGAACGATTCTTGACGGATTTGACTGACGTGCTCCTTGCGCTGAATCTTCGTCACGGTCTGCGACTTAGTGTTATAAGTTCGGGAAATGCCGACTTGGGTGCGCTCAACGCGATAGTTGACCGATCCGACTGGGATCCCAAGGCCTATGCCGGCCAACTCGCGTCGGCGGACGTCGGGCTCATGCCCTTGCCCGATAATGACTTCACCCGCGGCAAGTGTTCTTACAAGCTTCTCCAATATGGCGCGGCCGGACTTCCTGTAGTTGGTACGCCCGTGGGGGGCAATGAAGTTGCTATCCGGCGCCTCGGGGGATTGGCACCGACCACTCGTGGGGAATGGCGGGAAGCGCTCGAGTCTATTATCGAAATGAGTGCGCTGGAGCGCCTCGCCTTGGGGAACAGTGGGCGAGCCGGCGTGGAAAGGCACTACAGTTTCGATGCGTGGAGAACGGAATGGCTTCGTGCCATGAACCTGTCACCAAGCCGAGTAATGAACGTTTCCCAGGGGGAGCAAGAGACATGTGTGGAATAGCGGGCTGCGTCAATTTGACCACGAAGTCGAGTACATTCGCCGAAGATGTCACTCAGATGACAGACGCGATTGTTCATCGGGGGCCTGACAGTGGCGGCCAGTGGCTGGATGAATCGTTTGGGCTCGCCTTGGGGCATCGCCGACTCGCCGTGCTGGACGTTTCCTCGGCGGGCAGCCAACCGATGGTGTCAGCAGACGGTCGCTACGTAATCTCTTTCAATGGTGAGATTTACAATCACCCTGACTTGCGATCGCAATTGCATAAACAGGGACTAGCCCCTTCGTGGAGAAGCCACACAGACACTGAAACGCTCCTCGCTTGCTTCAACGCGTGGGGTATCGGAGGCACCCTAAAGGCCACCGTTGGGATGTTCTCTCTCGCTCTGTGGGACCGGGAATCGAGCACCCTTACCTTGGCCAGGGACCGAATGGGAGAGAAACCCTTATACTACGGCTGGCAGAGAGATACCTTTCTGTTTGGTTCTGAGTTGAAATCGCTCAGGGCGCACCCTGCCTTCGTTGGCGAAATCGACCGCGGAGCTCTTGCCCTTCTTCTGCGGCACAATTGCATCCCGGCTCCACACAGCATCTACCGTGGGATTCATAAGCTGCTCCCCGGTCACTACCTGAGTCTCCCCGTTGTCGGAGGCAAGGCCCCAAACGAAGTTCAGTCCCACCCATATTGGCAAATGAATGATGTGGTCACAGCAGGAATCGCCAACCCGTTCGCCGGCTCCGAAGCTGAAGCCATCGACGCTGTCGAGGGGGCCGTTTCCGCGAGCATCAGAGGTCAGATGCTGTCGGATGTTCCCGTTGGGGCTTTTCTCAGCGGCGGAATTGACAGCAGTACCGTCGTCGCTCTGATGCAAGCACAAAGTTCGCAAAAGGTGCGTACCTACACAATCGGCTCAGCCAGTGCTGCGTATGATGAGTCCCCTCAAGCGCGAGCCATTGCGCGGCACTTGGGCACTGATCACACCGAGGTTGTCGTCCAGCCGGAGGACGCACTCGCCGTGATCCCGAAACTCGCGTCGATGTTTTGTGAGCCGTTCGGTGACAGCTCTCAGATTCCAACGTTCCTGGTGAGCCAGCTCGCGAAGCGAGAAGTCACCGTCGCACTATCAGGCGACGGGGGCGACGAGATCTTCGGTGGCTACAACCGCTATCTCAGCGCACGCAAGGTATGGAGTCGAATGGCTAAACTCCCCATTCCTGCGAGGGCTGGAGCGGCCCGGGCACTGCAGACGCTTTCGCCGCCAATGTGGGACAGCCTGTTCCGACAAGCACGCGTGCTCCTGCCAGACAAGTACCAAATTGCCTACCCAGGGGATAAGGCCCACAAACTGGCAGGGGTTCTGACCGCCCCAGACAATGCAACGTTTTATCGTCGCTTGACGAGTCATTGGCAGGATCCGGCCAGTGTTGTCGTTGACGCTGTTGAGCCACCCACGGCATTTACTCAATCCGAATCTTGGCCTGCTACGGATTCATTCGAGCACTGGATGATGGCAATGGATTCGAAGACTTACTTGCCCGATGACATCTTGGTCAAGGTGGATCGAGCAGCTATGGCGAACAGCCTCGAGACGCGAGTGCCCTTGCTGGATCACAGGGTCGTCGAGCTCGCATGGCGCATGCCGCTGGCCCTCAAAATCCGTAATGGAGAGGGCAAATGGCTCTTGCGTCAGGTGCTCTATCGTCACGTCCCTGAGGAACTGTTTGACCAGCCCAAAATGGGATTCGGCATTCCTTTGGGCGATTGGTTGCGCGGTCCGCTGCGCGAGTGGGCAGAGAACCTGCTTGGAGAGTCCCGACTGACGAGTGAAGGTTTCTTTCATCCTCAGCTGGTCCGGACCCTTTGGGCAGAACACTTGAGCGGGAGACATAATCGCGAACATCAACTGTGGACCATTCTGATGTTTCAAGCCTGGCTGGACGAGCAGCGGGTCGCGCCCCAACGCCGGGAGCCCTTGTGTGAGGCGGAAGATCAACTCGTCTGACGTGCGCTCAGATTTGCACGTCATCGGTTTTTATGAGTGGCGGTGATGTCTAGGCAGCAACTCATAAGTGGGTTTCGTGCGTCACGTTTGTCTGTGTTAACGCCGACTGAAAACAGGGCCAGTATCGCCGATTGAAAATAAGGCCACCCAGTACTACCCTACGTGTCAGGGTTGGGTGAGGCCAGCAGCTAACAGCAAGTCCGCCGCATGACGTAGGGCGAGAACCAGGAACCGGTCCACCATGCCCAGCCCATCTTTGATCGCCGTGCGCGACGATAGTCCAATGAATACCAGCAGTCCCGGACCCAGATCCGGAGGTCCGACGCCGAGGCGCTCGTTCACCC
>NZ_SOGM01000035.1:0-44722 GCF_004403545.1 Cryobacterium sp. TmT2-59
CGGCCGTCCGTCCGGCGCCGGCCGCCCAGCCGGCTCCCGCTGCGGCTAAGCCGGCTGCTCCGGCTCCGGCTCCTGCGCCGGCTCCGGCTCCTGCTCCTGCGCCGGCACCCGCACCTGCGCCGGCACCTGCGCCGGCACCCGCACCTGCGCCGGCTCAGCCGGCCGCCTCGGCACCGACCCCCAACGCGAGCGCCGTCGACACGGCACTGAACTTCGCCCGTCAGCAGCTCGGCGACCGCTACCAACTGGGCGGATCCGGTCCCGACGTCTGGGACTGCTCCGGCCTGACCAAGGCCGCCTACGGTGCGGCCGGCGTCTACGTCGGGCCGCATTCGGCGACCGCGCAGTACCGCACGATGGCCAACCAGGGCCGGCTGGTGTCGTTCAGCCAGGTTCAGCGCGGCGACCTCGTCTTCTGGGGCGGCGGCGGCGACTACTACCACGTGGCCATCTACGTGGGCGGCGGGCAGGTGCTCGAGGCTCCGGACGTCGGCAAGCCGGTGCGCATCCACAGCATCTGGTCGCCCGGGGACGTAGCCCCGTACGTCGGCCGGCCCACCGGCTGACCCCGACCCCTCATCCGGCCGGCCCTTCTACGCCGAACCGTGAGAAAAGCCCCTTCCCGGACTCCGGGAAGGGGCTTTTCTCACGGTTCGGCGAGTGTGTGTGGGTGTTGGAGGAGCGGAGGCTAGTGGCCCTCGGTCGCCAGCTTCTCGATCCCGTCGCGCACGATCTGGTCGGCTTCGGCGGCGTCGCCCCAGCCCTCGGTCTTGACCCACTTGCCGGGTTCGAGGTCCTTGTAGTGCTCGAAGAAGTGCTCGATTTCCTTGCGCGTGTACTCCGGGATGTCCTTGACATCCTGGATGTGGTCCCAGCGCGGGTCGCCGGCCGGAACGGCGATGACCTTCGCGTCTGAGCCGCCGTCATCCGTCATGTTGAACACGCCGACCGGACGCACGGAGAGCCCGACGCCCGGAAAGAGCGGGAAGTCGAGCAGCACGAGAACGTCGACCGGGTCGCCGTCCAGGCCGAGGGTGTTCTCGAAGAAGCCGTAGTCGGTCGGGTAGACGAAGCTCGTGTAGAGCACCCGGTCCAGGTAGACCCGGCCGGTCTCGTGGTCGACCTCGTACTTGTTACGGCTCCCACGGGGGATTTCGATTACTGCGTCGTATGCGGCCATGGCCTGTTTCTCCCTTGATCAAAGTCTGCCGCTAACGTTACTGGATGGAGTCCCCCCGCCGTCCGAGGCTCAGCCCGGCCATCGCCGATGTGCGGCGGATGGTGCGTGAGCTGCTCCCCGAGGCCGGTCTCGTGCTGGTCGGGCTGAGCGGGGGAGCCGACTCGCTCGCCCTCGCCGCCGCCACCGCCTTCGAGGCGTCGCGCGCCGGCCTGGGCGCCGGGGCGGTCATCGTCGACCACGCGCTGCAGGCCGGCTCGGCCGAGGTCGCCGCCGAGGCGGCCCGTCAGGCCGGTGCGCTCGGCCTCGACCCGGTGCTCACCCTGCGGGTCACCGTCGACGAAGGCGCGGGTGCCGGCGGGCCGGAGGCCTCCGCCCGCCAGGCGCGGTACGCGGCGTTCGACCGGGCGCTGGCGGAGACCGGTGCGAGCCACGTGCTGCTCGGCCACACCCTCGACGACCAGGCCGAGACCGTGCTGCTCGGGCTGGCGCGGGGCTCCGGCCCGACCAGCCTGCAGGGGATGAGCGCCGTCAGCGGGCCGTTCCTGCGGCCGCTGCTGGGCATTCGCCGAGCCGTGACGCGCCGGTTCTGCCTCGACGTCGGACTGACGCCCTGGCAGGACCCCCATAATCTCGATCGAAGATTCGCGCGGGTGCGGGTGCGGCACACCGTGCTGCCGCTGCTCGAGGACGAACTGGGCCCGGGCGTCGCCGAGGCGCTCGCGCGCACGGCCGACCACCTGAGGGAGGACTCCGGCGCCCTGGACGACCTGGCCCGGCAGCGGGCCGAGGAGCTCTGCGAACTAAGTACGGGCGGCGTGCGGCTGGCGGTGAGCGGGCTGGAAGCGAACCCGCCCGCGCTGCGGCAGCGGATCATCCGTTTCGCGGTAGAGCGCGAATTCGGCGCATCCCTGGAACGGGTGCACACGCTGGCCGCGCTTCGGCTGGTCACCGACTGGCACGGACAGAAGGCGCTGGACCTGCCAGGCGTTAGAGTTGTACGGCAGGACGGTTGGCTGATTTTCGCCGCGCCTGGACACACTCCAAGCAAAGGAACATCCCGCTCCCATGGAACCCCGCGACATTGAAGGCGACCTCACCGAGATTCTGATCGATGAGGAGCAGATCCGGGCCAGGCTCGCCGAGCTGTGTCGCGTGATCGAGAAGGACTACGCCGGCAAGGACCTGCTGCTGGTCGGCGTTCTCAAGGGCGCGGTCATGGTCATGGCGGATCTGGCCCGCGAACTCGTGCACCCGATCACGATGGACTGGATGGCGGTGAGCTCCTACGGCTCCGGCACGCAGTCCAGCGGCGTCGTCCGCATCCTCAAGGACCTTGACACCGACCTGCACGGGCGGAACGTCCTGATCGTCGAGGACATCATCGACTCCGGGCTGACGCTCTCCTGGCTGCTCGCCAACCTCAAGTCGCGCGGACCCGAATCCGTCGAGATCTGCGCGCTGCTGCGGAAGCCCGCCGCGGCTCGCGTCGACATCGACGTGAAGTACCTCGGATTCGACATCCCGAACCAGTTCGTCGTCGGCTACGGCCTCGACTTTGACGAGCGCTACCGCAACCTGCGCTCGGTCGGCGTGCTCGCCCCGCACATCTACGCCTGACCCGCACGGAGCGCTGACACCCTGGCGCTGACACACATAGCGCTTTGGGCGAACACACGGTTCCCGCTCAGTGGCGGCAAGGTAGCCTGTGACCACGATGAACGTCAAGAAGCTACTGCGCGGGCCGCTCCTCTACATTCTGCTGGCATTTGTTGCCGTCTGGGTAGGGTCGAGCCTCATTACCATGTCGGGATTCAAAGAGATTTCGACCCAACAGGGGCTCGAGTTCCTCAAGGACGGGAAGGTCTCCGAGGCCAAGATCGTCGACGGCGAGCAGCGCGTCGACCTGACCCTGACCAAGGCCGATCCGAAACTCGGCAGCGAGGTGCAGTTCTACTACGTCGCCCCGCGCGGCGAGGAGATCATCACCGCCGTCACGAACGCAGACCCGAAGAACGGTTTCACCGACGAGGTGCCCAAATCGAGCTGGTTCCTGTCCCTGCTCGGGATCCTGTTGCCGCTGCTGCTGATCGGCGTGTTCTTCTGGTTGATGCTCTCCGGCATGCAGGGAGGGGGCAACAAGGTCATGCAGTTCGGCAAGTCCAAGGCCAAGCTCGTCTCCAAGGAGAGCCCCCAGGTCACGTTCGCGGATGTCGCGGGCGCCGACGAGGCGATCGAAGAACTCGAAGAGATCAAGGACTTCCTCAAGGAACCGGCCAAGTTCCAGGCCGTCGGCGCGCGCATCCCGAAGGGCGTTCTGCTCTACGGCCCTCCCGGCACCGGAAAGACTCTCCTCGCCCGCGCCGTGGCCGGTGAGGCCAACGTGCCCTTCTACGCCATTTCCGGTTCCGACTTCGTCGAGATGTTCGTCGGCGTCGGCGCGAGCCGCGTGCGCGACCTGTTCCAGCAGGCCAAGGAAAATGCCCCGGCCATCATCTTCATCGACGAAATCGACGCCGTCGGGCGCCACCGCGGCGCCGGCATGGGCGGCGGTCACGACGAGCGTGAGCAGACCCTCAACCAGCTCCTGGTCGAGATGGACGGCTTCGACGTCAAGGCCAACGTCATCCTGATCGCTGCGACGAACCGTCCGGACATCCTCGACCCGGCGCTGCTGCGCCCCGGCCGGTTCGACCGTCAGATCGGCGTGGACGCCCCCGACATGCTCGGACGCAAGCGCATCCTCGAGGTGCACTCCAAGGGCAAGCCCATGGCCCCCGGCGTCGACCTCGAGGTGCTGGCCCGCAAGACTCCCGGCTTCACCGGCGCCGACCTGGCCAACGTGCTGAACGAGGCCGCCTTGCTGACGGCCCGCTCCAACGCCCAGCTGATCGACAACCGCGCCCTGGACGAGGCCGTCGACCGGGTGATGGCGGGTCCGCAGCGCCGCAGCCGGGTCATGCGCGACAAGGAAAAACTGATCACCGCGTACCACGAGGGCGGCCACGCGCTGGTCGCGACCGCGATGCGCAACACCGACCCGGTGACGAAGATCACGATCCTGCCCCGCGGTCGCGCCCTCGGCTACACGATGGTGATGCCGGTCGAAGACCGCTACTCCGTCACGCGCAATGAGTTGCTCGACCAGCTCGCCTACGCCATGGGCGGCCGGGTGGCCGAGGAGATCATCTTCCACGACCCCACCACCGGCGCCTCGAATGACATCGAGAAGGCCACGTCCACAGCCCGCAAGATGGTCACCGAGTTCGGGATGAGTTCGGCCGTCGGCCCGCTCAAGCTGGGCCAGGGATCCGGTGAGGTCTTCCTCGGCCGCGACATGGGCCACCAGCGCGACTACTCCGAAAGGGTCGCCGAGAGCGTCGACGCCGAGGTGCGCCAGCTCCTCGAAGACGCGCACGACGAGGCCTACGAGGTGCTGAACACCAACCGGGAGATCCTGGACCGGCTGGCCGCGGCGCTGCTCGAGCACGAAACGCTCGACCAGCACGCGCTGGCCGATATCTTCGAGGGCGTCGTCAAGCTCCCGACCCGGCCGCAGTGGCTGTCCAGCGACAAGCGCCCCGTCTCCGACCAGCCTCCCATCCCGATGCCGGCACCCAAGATCTCCGCCCCGACCGGCGTGCTCGACGGCGACGCCGTCGCGAGCAAGCCGGCCCGCACGCCGGCCCGCAGCCCCCGTCCCGCCACCGCCTAGGTCGCGCCGGTGGCAGTAGACAGGGCGCGGATCGAAGCCGCGGTCGCCGAGATCATCGCCGCAATCGGCGAGGATGTCGCCCGGCCGGGGCTCGAGGCGACGCCCCGGCGGGTAGCGGAGTCCTACGCTGAATTCTTCGCGGGGCTCGACGTCGACCCGGTCGACCACCTGCGCGACACCATCCCGGTGGGACCCCACACGGGCGAGCTCGTGCTGCTGCGGGACATCGCCTTCCGGTCGGTCTGCGAACACCACCTGCTGCCGTTCCTCGGCACCGCCCACCTCGCCTACCTGCCCGACGAACGCGTCGTCGGGCTGGGCAAGCTGCCCGCCGTGGTCGACACCCTGGCCACCCGGCCCCAGCTGCAGGAGCGGCTGACCGAGGAAATCGCCGAGGCCCTGCACACGGGGCTCCGGCCGCGCGGGGTGCTCGTGGTCCTCGACGCCGTGCACGGCTGCGTGACCGCCCGCGGCCCGAGGCAGTCCGCCAGCTCGACCGTCACCATGGCCAGCCGCGGCGAGCTGTCCGAGCCCGCCGCGCGCGCCGAGATCATGGCCCTGATCGGGGCCGGGCGGTGACGCCCCCGCATTCGTCGGCGCCGGCCCCGCCGAGGACCCTGGTGATGGGGGTGCTCAACGTCACCCCGGACTCCTTCAGCGACGGCGGGAAGTGGGCCTCCACGGATGCCGCCATCGCCCACGCCCTCGCGCTCACGGGCGAGGGGGCCGATTTGATCGATGTGGGCGGCGAGTCCACTCGCCCCGGCGCCGGCCGCGTCTCGCCCGCCGAGGAGCAATCCCGGATCATCCCGGTGATCACCGAACTGGCCCGCCAGGGTCTCCGGATCAGTGTGGACACCCTCAACTCCGGCACCGCCGCGGCGGCCGCCGCCGCCGGCGCGAGCGTCATCAATGACGTCTCCGGGGGACTGGCCGACCCGGTGATGGCATCCGTCGCTGCGGACAGCGGGCTCACCTACGTGGCCATGCACTGGCGCGGACACGCCCGGAAGATGGACGCGCTGGCCCGGTACGGCGATGTCGTCGCCGACGTGCGCGCCGAACTCTCCGCCCGGGTGGAGGCGCTCACCGAGGCCGGCGTGCTGCGGGGCAACATCGTGCTCGACCCCGGTCTGGGCTTCTCGAAACTGCCCGAGCACAACTGGCAACTGCTCGCGCACCTGACGTCCTTCGCCGACCTGGGGCTTCCCGTGATGGTGGGCGCGTCCCGGAAACGGTTCCTGGCCGGGGCGCTCCCCGCCGACGTCGGCCTCTCCGAGCGCGACCTGCCGACCGCGGTGGTCAGCGTGCTGGCGGCCCAGGCCGGCGCCTGGGCGGTTCGCGTGCACGACGTCGCGGCGACGCGCACGGCACTGAACGTGCTCGCACTGGTCGACTCGGCCACAATGGAACTATGAGAAGCGACTCCATCACGTTGACCGGGCTCCGAGTCAACGCGCATCACGGCGTCTACGACTTCGAGCGTGAGAACGGTCAGGACTTCGTCATCGACGTGACGGTCTGGCTCGACCTGCAGCGGGCCGCGGCGTCCGACGACGTGACCCAGACCATCCACTACGGCGAACTCGCCGTCGAGGTCACCGATGCAGCCCGGCACAACCCGGTCGACCTGATCGAAACCGTGGCCGAGCGCATCGCCGCCGTGGTCCTGGCCCACGACGTGGCCGAGCGGGTGCAGGTGACGGTGCACAAGCCGCAGGCGCCGATCTCCGTGCCGTTCACGGATGTCGCGGTGCAGATCCTGCGGACCCGCGAATGAGCGGGCAGCCGGCGCTGCTGGCCCTCGGGAGCAACCTCGGCGACCGGGCGGCCACCCTCGCGGCGGCCGTGAACGAGCTGGCCGGGATTCACGGGCTCGAGCTGACCGCCGTGTCCCCGGTGTACGAATCGGTCGCGGTGAAGCCGCACGGCGTCGACGAGAACGCGCCCCGGTACCTCAACCTGGTGGTGGGCATCCGTTACGACGGCGACCCGCACACCCTGCTGGACGCCGTGAACGCCATCGAGAACGACCACGGCCGGGTGCGCGCCGAGTGGTGGGGTGATCGCACCCTGGACATCGACATCATCGCCTTCGACGACCTCGAAATCGATGACGCCCGCCTGACCCTCCCGCACCCTCGGGCCTGGGAGCGCGACTTCGTGCTGGCCCCGTGGCTGGACCTCGACCCCGAGGCCGTCCTGCCGGGGCACGGCACGGTGCGCGCGTTGCTCGCCGCCGTCGGCTCCACGGTGCGGCCCTACCGTCTGCCGCACGACATCGGCGGCGCCCGGTGAAGCGCACCCGCGCGACACCCGTCATCGCCCTGACCATGCTGGGCCTGGTCGTCGGCTTCCTGGTCGAAATCACCTCGGCGGCGACCGGGGCCGCGATGGTCCTGCCCCCGGCCACGCTGCCGGTGGCCCTGGTCGGCATCGCCATCGCCGTGGTGGCGCTGGCGTGGCCGATCCGGCAGGCGACCCGGGGCAAGGTGCGCCGGCACGTCAACCCCTTCCTCGCCATGCGCGTTGCCGTCCTGGCGAAGGCCTCAGCGCTGAGCGGGGCGCTGATGCTCGGCTTCGGCCTCGGCATCGTGCTCTACGCCCTGACCCGGTCCGTGATGCCGGCGGCAACGTCGGTCTGGTCCGCACTCGGGATGGCGCTCGGGGCCGCGATCCTGCTGACCCTCTGTCTCGTCGCCGAGCACTTCTGCACGCTCCCCCCGGACGACGAGGACGACGAGCAGGGCGGAATACGTGCCTGAGACCGCCGGACGACTGGACCTGCCCGAGGCGGGTGAGTGGAAGCGCGTCTCGCCCAGGTACGTGGTGGTGGAGATCGTCGGGACGGTGCTCTTCGGCCTGGCCCTGTGCGCCGCAGCCTCCGCGCTGTGGCTGGTCGCGGACGTGCAGTGGGCGCCGTACCTGCTCGCGGCCATCATCGTGATCACGGCGGTCACGGTCGCGTTCGAACCGCGCCGGGTGCGCGCCATCGGCTACCAGCTGCGCCAGGACGACCTGCTCTTCCGGCGGGGCATCATGTTCACCCGGTTCGTGTCGGTTCCCTACGGGCGGATGCAGCTGGTCGACATCACCCGCGGACCGATCGCGCGCCGGCTGGGACTCGCCGACCTCAAGTTCGTGACGGCCGCCGCCTCTTCCGGAGTCCTCATCCCCGGGCTCACCGAGGCGGATGCGGAGAGCCTGCGCGACGCTCTCGTCGAACTGGCCGAGAGCCGTCGGGCCGGACTGTGACCGAGCTGGCCGACGGGGAGTGGCACCGGCTGCACCCGGCCAGCCCCCTGCTGCGCGGCGGAATCTTCATCGTCGCGGTGCTCGGCTTCATCGTCGCGAACCTGCGCGAACGCCTGGTCGACTTCTTCCTGGGGGTTCCACGCTACGGCGGTGACCCGATCGACGAGATCCTCGAGCGCGGCGCCGTCGGCTGGGCCCTGCTCGGACTCACGGCCGTGCTGATCGCGATCCTGGCGGGCTTCTACCTGTCCTGGCGCATGCACACCTTCCGGGTCACCGGCGAGGTGGTCGAGGTGCGCAGCGGCCTGGTCTTCCGCAGCAACCGCCGTGCCCGCCTCGACCGGATCCAGGGCGTCAACATCGTGCGCCCCTTCGTGCCGCGCCTGTTCGGAGCCGCGAAGCTCGAGGTGAGCGTGGCCGGCCAGGACGCGAACGTGCAGCTCGCCTACCTGGGGTCGGCCAACGCGGACCAGCTGCGCCGGGACATCCTTCGCCTCGCGTCAGGTCTGCGGCAGCCCGCGCCGGTGCAGCCGGGCGCCGCCGCTCCCCTCGAGGGTGCCGCCGCCGTGGTCCCCGGCGCGGGAACCCCGGCCGGGCTCGGCGCGTTCGCCGCCCACCGGGCCGCCGACTTCTTCGCTCCCGAGCTTGACCCCGACGCGGCGCCGCCGGAATCCGTCGTGCGGATCCCGCCCGGACGGCTGATCGGCTCCGTCCTCTTCAGCAGGTTCACGGTCTTCCTGGTCCTGGCGGCCATCGCCCTGGCCGTCTTCGGCTGGACCGCCGACACCGGCGGCTGGCTGCTCGTGGTCATCCTGCCGGGCCTGATCGCGAGCGTCAGCTTCTACTTCTCCCGCGTCACCAGGTCGCTGCGCTACAGCATCGCCGGCACCGCCGACGGCGTGCGGGTCGGGTTCGGCCTGCTGACCACCAGCAACGAGACCCTGCCGCCGGGCCGCATCCACGCCATCCGTGTCTCCCAGCCCATCCTCTGGCGCCCGTTCGGCTGGTGGCAGGTGCACATCAACACGGCCGGCCACTCCACGAACAAGGGCGCCGGCGGCGAGGCCGACACCACGACGCTGCCGGTGGGCACGCTCGCCGACGTCGCCCGGGTACTCGAACTGATCCTGCCGGGGTTCGACTCCGCGCCTCAGCAGGCCCTGATCGAGCGGGGGCTCCGCTCCACGGGGGGCGACGACGGCTTCACGAACGCGCCGCGCCGCGCCGCCTGGCTGCTGCCGTTCTCCTGGCGCCGCACCGGCTACGCCCTCTCCGAGGGGGTCGCCCTGCTCCGCCGCGGCGTGCTCTCCCGGGAGCTGATCCTCGTTCCTCTGGCCCGGCTGCAGAGCGTGGGCATCAACCAGGGCCCGGTCGAACGGATGCTGCGCCTCGCCTCCGCGCGCCTGCACACCGTCGCCGGACCGGTGGTGGCGACCCTCAGCGTGCTCGACGCGGGCGAAGCCGTGGCGTTGTTCGAGCAGGTCTCGTCCGGAGCGATCACGTCCGCCCAAGCGGACACCACCCACCACTGGAACCTCCCGAACGGAGCCCTCGAATGAGCCAGCGTCCCGGCCGCCTCGGAATCGGCATCATCGGGGCCGGCCACGTCGGCCCCATCCTCGGCGCCGCCCTCGCCGGCGCCGGCCACGCCATCGTCGGAATCTCCGCGATCTCCCAGGCCAGCCGCGACCGGGCGGAGGCCATCCTTCCGTTCGTGCCGATCCTCAGCGTGCCCGAACTGGTCGAGCGCAGCGAACTGGTCATCATCGCGGTACCGGACGCCCAGCTGGAGAGCCTGGTCAGCGGGCTCGCCGCAACCGGCACCTGGCAGGCCGGACAACTCGTGCTGCACACCTCGGCGCGCTACGGCACCGCGGTGCTGGCGCCGGCGCAGGCCGGCGGCGCCATCCCCCTGGCCATTCACCCGGCCATGAGCTTCACCGGCACCAGCATCGACCTGGCCCGTCTGGCCGACACCTACTTCGCCGTGACCGCGCCGACCCCGGTGCTGCCGATCGGGCAGGCCCTCGTCGTGGAGATGGGCGGCGAGCCCGTGATCGTCGCGGAGGCCGACCGGGCCCGGTACGCCGAGGCCGTGGAGACCGCGACCGCGTTCTCCACCTCGATCGTGGAGCAGGCCACCGGGCTGCTCTCGGGGATCGGGATCGAACATCCGGGGGCCGTGATCGCCCCCCTGATGCGCTCGGCGATGGAGAATGCGCTGGCCCGCACCAGCCCCGACCGGCTCGACCTCTCGCACCTCGAGGGGCTCGGGGGTCCGGCCGGACTCGACCCCCCTGACCGGCCCGACGACCGCGACGATTTCGACGAATGATTCAACCGCAACACACCGGAGGACGAGTGAACGTGCTCACCACACCAGAAGTAATCACCAGCATCGACGAGTTGCGGAGCCGCTTGGCCTCCGCACGGGAGCGGGCCGTTCCCGGCGACGCGCGGATCGTCCTGGTGCCGACCATGGGCGCCCTGCACGCCGGCCACCTGACCCTGGTGCGCCGCGCCCGCAGCCGGGGGGACATCGTCGTGGTCTCCATTTTCGTGAACCCGCTGCAATTCGGGGCGGGAGAGGACCTGAACACCTACCCGCGCACCCTGGACGCGGACGTCGCCGCCCTGGCCGCGGAGGGCGTTGACTTCGTCTTCGCCCCGACCAGCCAGGTGATGTACCCGGCGGGCGCAGCCTCCACCCGGGTCACCGCCGGCGCCGTGGGCGCGCTGTACGAGGGCGCCGCGCGCCCCGGCCACTTCGACGGCATGCTCACCGTGGTGGCGAAGCTGTTCAACATCGTCGGCCCCGACCTGGCCGTCTTCGGCCAGAAGGATGCCCAGCAGGTCTTCCTGGTCGAACGGATGCTGGCCGACCTCGACTTCCGGCTCGCCCTCGAGATCGTGCCGATCGTGCGCGAAGAGGGCGGACTGGCCCTCTCCAGCCGCAACCGCAACCTCGATCCCGCCCAGCGCCTGGCCGCACGGTCGCTGAGCGCCGGTCTCGACGCGGCGGCATCCGCTGCCCCCCAGGGCGTCGCCGCCGCGCTGGCCGCGGCCCACGCGCGGATCGACGTTCAGCCGCTGGTTAAACTGGACTATCTCGTTGTCGTGGATCCGCGGACTTTCCTTCCGGTCGGCGCCGACCACGTCGGGCCGGCCCGGATGCTGGTCGCGGCGCTGGTCGGGAACACCCGACTGATCGACAACGTGGCCCTGGACATCCCCTAGACGGAGAACCGCATGAGCGAGCAGCAGAACCCCGAACCGACCGACGCCGAGAACGCCGCGGCAGCCGCAGCAGCGGAGGCCGAAAGCAACGAGCAGAAGCTCGTGCGCCTGGCCAAGCGTGACCGCTTGAACGCCGCCGCGACCGGCCCCGGCGGGGGTGCCTACCCGGTGTCGGTGCCCGTGACCGACACGATCCCGGCCGTCCGCGCGCGCTTCGGCGACCTCGAAGCGGATGCCGTCACCGGCGTCACCGTCGGCCTCGCCGGCCGCGTCGTGCACCTGCGCAACACCGGAAAGCTCTGCTTCGCCAGTCTCCAGTCCGGCGACGGCACCCGCATCCAGGTCATGGTCTCCCTCAGCGAGGTGGGCGAGGAGTCCCTCGCCGCCTGGAAGGACCTCGTCGACCTGGGCGACCACCTGTTCGTCTCCGGCGAGGTCATCTCCTCCCGCCGCGGTGAGCTGTCGATCATGGCGGCGGAGTGGCAGGTCGCCGCGAAGGCGCTGCTGCCGCTTCCCAACCTGCACACCGAGCTCAGCGAGGAGACCCGGGTGCGCAGCCGGTACCTCGACCTGATCAGCCGCGAACAGGCCCGCCGCAGCGTCGTGCAGCGCTCGCAGACGGTCGCGAGCCTGCGCCGCACCTTCACCGAGCGCAATTTCATCGAGATCGAGACGCCGATGCTGCAGGTCATGCACGGCGGCGCATCCGCCCGCCCCTTCACGACGCACAGCAACGCGTTCGACACGGACCTGTACCTGCGGATCGCCCCCGAGCTGTTCCTCAAGCGAGCCGTCGTCGGCGGCATCGACCGGGTCTATGAGATCAACCGCAACTTCCGCAACGAGGGCGCCGACTCCACCCACTCGCCCGAGTTCGCGATGCTCGAGGCCTATGAGGCATACGGCGACTACAACTCCATCGCCGACCTCACCCAGACCCTGATCCAGGATGCCGCGCTGGCCATCGCCGGCTCGCATGTGGTGACCTGGGCCGACGGCACCGAGTTCGACCTCAGCGGCGACTGGGACCGGATCGGCATGTACGACAGCCTGTCCGCGGCCGTCGGCTACCTCATCTCATCCGAAACCCCGCTCGCCGAGCTCCAGACGCTGGCCGACCGGGAGGGCCTGGAGATCGACCACCCCATCCACGGCAAGTACGTCGAGGAACTGTGGGAGCACTTCGTGAAGGGCGGACTGACCCGCCCCACGTTCGTGATGGACTTCCCGATCGACACCAGCCCGCTCGTGCGCGGCCACCGGGAGACCGCCGGCGTGGTCGAGAAGTGGGACCTCTACGTGCGCGGCTTCGAACTGGCCACCGGCTACTCCGAGCTCGTCGACCCGGTCGTGCAGCGGGAGCGCTTCATCGAGCAGGCCCGTCTCGCGGCCGGCGGAGACCCGGAGGCGATGCGCCTGGACGAGGAATTCCTGCGCGCCCTCGAGTACGGGATGCCGCCCACCGGCGGCATGGGCATGGGCATCGACCGCCTGCTGATGGCGTTGTCCGGCCTCGGCATCCGGGAGACCATTCTGTTCCCGTTGGTGAAATGATGGACGCATGAGCATCACGCCCTCCGACACGCCGAACCCCCACACGCCCGCCTCCGGCACCCCCGAGCCCGGCGAGCCCACCGAATCCGGCGGGCCCCGGCGGAACGGGCCCTCGCGGAACCGGATCGTGGTCTGGATCATCGGCGGCGGCATCGGCCTGTACCTGGTCGTCACCGGCCTCTACGGCATCCTGGTCAAATAGGAAGTCGCCGCGCCCGCGGGGCGGTCTGCCCGGCGGAGTGCGGGGCGAGCTCCTGGTGCAGGATGAGGGCGGCCGCGCCGACGGCGGCGGCGTCTGCGACGTGGGCGGAGAGGCGCACCTGCACGCGGTGCCGCGCCCGGGCGAAGAACCCCTCCGCCAGGCGGCGCTCGGCCGCAACGAGGTAGAGCGGGCCGGCCGTGGCGAAGGAGGGGCCGGCCAGCACGATCGAGTCCAGGTCGAGGATGTTGGCGACCGCGACGATGGCCGTGGCCAGGTGGTCGGCCGACCGGGTGATCAGCTCCAGGGCGAACGGGTCGCCGTCGACGGCGGCCGCGGCGACGAGCTCGAAGTCGAGGAACGGGTCTTCCTCGGGGGACAGCTCAACGGCCGACCGGCGTCCCTCGGCGAGACCGGCCCGCGCGCTGGCCGCGATCGCCTTCGGCCCGGCGAGGTCCTCCACGGTGGCTCCCGGTCCCGCCCCGTCGGGGGCGCTCACCCAGAGCTGGCCGATCTCGCCGGCGTTCGAGCTGGCGCCGCGGTAGACAGTGCCGCCGAGCACGATGCCCGATCCGATCCCGGCGCCCATGTAGACCGTGCAGTGCGCCGCCGTGCCGGCGATGGAGCCGCTCCAGAACTCGCCGATGGCAGCCGCGGTCGCGTCATTGTCGATGGTGACCGGAAACCCGGTCGCGCGCCGGACCGCGTCTCGGATCGGGAAGTCGCGCCAGGCCGCCAGGGTCGGAGGGGCGAGCAGGCTCCCGGAATCAAGGTCCAGCGGGCCCGGGGCCGCGATCCCGATGCCGACCACGCGGCCGGGCGCGACGCCCAGCCCGGTGAGGAGCGCGTCGACCTGGGCGGCCATCCGTGCCACCGTGAGGTCGGGATCGCTAGGCCCGACCCCACGGATGCGGGTGCCTCCCACCAGAGCCCCGCTCAGGTTCGTGACCACGAAGGTGATGAAGTCCGCGCCGAGCTGGATTCCGACGGCGAAGCGGGCGTCCGGGTCGACCTCGAGCAGCACCCGCGGCTTGCCGCCGGTGGACTCGCTCCTGCCGGCCTCCCGCACCAGGCCCTCCCGGATCAACTGCCGCACCACGGTGGACATGGTCGCCTGGGTGAAACCCGTGCGTTCGGCCAGTTCGACCCGGCTGATCGGCCCCGCCGACCGGATCAGATCGAGGACCAGGCCGCGGCTCGTGGCGGTCGTCAACGCCGCGCGGGGCTTCGGTATCCGTCCTCCTTCTGGCACCGGGCAAGCTTAGCCATCAACACTTCACAAAGCCCCCGGGTCGAGCCGAACAGCCCCGTGGACCTGTGCCCTCGCCCACCGTTTTCCCGTATCGTTGGAGGGACTATGGACAACTTCTGGGTCAGCGCATTCTGGTCGCTCCTGCCCACCATTCTGGTCGGGCTCATTTTCTGGGTGATCATGCGGTCCATCCTGCGTGCCGACCGAACGGAACGTAAGGTATACGCCCGGATCGAGGCGGAAGAGCGCGCCAAGCTCGGGCTCGACAAGCCGGTCACCTAGCACCGCATGTTCGGCATCGATGTCTCGACCGTCATCCTGGTGATCGCCCTGGTGGTCGATTTCGCCATCCGTGTCGTTGCGATCATCGTCGTGCCCCGCAACCGACGGCCGACCTCCGGGATGGCCTGGCTGCTCGCGATCTTCTTCCTGCCGTTCATCGGCGCACTGCTCTTCCTGATGATCGGCTACCGTACCCTGCCGAGGAAGCGCCTGGAGATGCAGGAGGAGATCAACCAGTTCATCCTCGACAGCACCGAGGGCATCGACCAGGTGCGCCGCGACCATCCGTGGCCGCCGTGGCTGGAATCGGTCGTCGAACTCAACCGCACGCTGGGGTCCATGCCGCTGGTCGGCGGCAACGAGGCCCGGCTGCTCGGTGACTACGAGGGCACTTTCGCCGAGATGGTCACCGACATCGACCAGGCACGCAATTTCGTGCACGTCGAGTTCTACATTTTCTCGCTCGACAGGACCACGGCGCCGTTCTTCGACGCCCTCGAGAACGCGGTCAAGCGCGGCGTCACGGTGCGCGTGCTGATGGACCACATCCAGTCCATGCGGAAGCCCGGCTACCGGGCGACGCTGAACCGGCTCACCGCCTCCGGAGTGAAGTGGGAGCTGCTGCTGCCGCTGCAGCCGCTGAAGGGCAAATGGCAGCGTCCCGACCTGCGCAACCATCGCAAGCTGCTGATCGTGGACGGCACGGTCGGGTACATGGGGTCACAGAACGTCATCGACCGCAGCTACAACATGCCCGCCAACATCCGTCGCGGACTGCAGTGGAAAGACCTCATGACACGGGTCGAGGGGCCGATCGTCTCCGGACTCAACGCGATCTTCATCACGGACTGGTACAGCGAGACGAACGACCTGCTCACCCGCGATATCCAGCCGGTGTCGACCGAGGTCGTTCCGCATTCGCTGGACTGTCAGGTGGTGCCCAGTGGGCCCGGGTTCGAGGGCGAGAACAACCTGCGGCTGTTCCTGGCGCTGCTCTACTACGCCCAGGACAGCATCATCATCACGAGCCCGTACTTCGTGCCGGACGAATCGATCCTGTACGCGATCACGACCGCGACCCAGCGCGGGCTGAACGTGGAACTGTTCGTGTCCGAGGTCGCCGACCAGGCCCTCGTCTACCACGCGCAGCGCTCCTACTACGAGGAACTCCTGCGGGCCGGCGTGAAGATCTTCATGTACAAGGCGCCGTACGTGCTGCACGCCAAGCACTTCACGATCGACGACGAGGTGGCCGTGATCGGGTCGAGCAACATGGACATGCGCTCGTTCAGCCTCAACTTCGAGGTGTCGATGATGGTGCGCGGCCGCTCATTCGTGCAGCAACTGCGCGCGGTGCAGGACGGCTACCGCGCCGACAGCCGCGAACTGACCCTCGAGGAGTGGATGAAGCAGCCGCTGCGCTCCACGGTGCTCGACAACCTCGCCCGGCTGACCTCCGCGGTGCAGTAGGAGCCCCTTGGCACTCGTCACCGGGCGATCGGCTCTGCTGATCGCCCGGGTTCGGCCTGCTCTGTGGCTCGCGCCGGAGCTGCCGGTTGCCGGCCGCGCACGAAGAAGATCACGGCGATGATGATCAGTGCCACGATGGCCGCCAGGCCGAAGACGAGATTGGAGACGCCCGAGGAGGCGTTCAGCACGAAGGACTCGGCGGCGAACTGCTCGCCGATGGTCAGGATGCCACCGAGTCCGGCCGTGCCCTCGGTCAGCAGGAGGAGTGCTCCGATTCCGATCGAGAGCAGGCCGGACACGACCAGCAGCCACGAATTCTGCCAGCGTCCGATCCGCACCATTCGCGGCCGCAGCCAGCCGCGCTCCGCGATCCTCAGGCGGTTCCAAACCAGCGCCAGCACGAACAGGGGCACGGTCATTCCCAGCGCATAGATCGCCAGCAGGATGCCGCCGTAGGCGGCGTTTCCGCCGACGGCGGCAACCGTGAGGACCGATCCGAGAATGGGGCCCGCGCACACCCCGGCCACCCCGTAGACCGATCCCAGGAGGAAGACCGAGGCCGAGGAGGTGCCCTCACCGCCCCCGTCCCTGGCGAACGCCGGAAGCCTGATGCCGATGAGCTGGACCAGTCCGAGGGCGATCACGAGGGATGCGGCGACGGCCACGAACCCGGCGCGGTTCTGCGTCAAAAACGCTCCGAGCGTGCCGGCGAGGACACCGATCGGCACGAGTGTGGTGATCAGCCCCAGGTAGAAGAGTCCCGTGCGGGCCAGGAGCTTCGTCGGCGTCGAGAACGCGTAGGCGAAGAACGCGGGAAGGAGCAGGACCGAGCAGGGGCTGAGCAGGGTCAGGACCCCGCCGATCAGCGCGCCGGCGTAACCGATATCCATTATTCGGCGGCTTCGGCGAGTTCTCGATCAATGGCCTGGCGGAAGGCCTCGACGGGTTGGGCGCCGGAAATGGGCGTGTCGTTGACGAGAAACAGCGGTGTTCCGGTCGCGCCGAACGAGCGAGCCTCGTCGGTGTCCCTGGTGACAGCCGCCAGTAGCGCGGGGTCGGCCAGGTCGCTCTCGAAACGAGCCATGTCAGGCACTCCGATGTCGCGGCCGATCTGGAGCAGACGCTCCCGCGGCAGGGCGAGGTGGGCTCTCTCGGGGGCATCCCGGAACGTCGCCTCGTTGAACTCCCAGAACAGGCCCTGCGCCCCGGCTGCCCGTCCCGCAACGGCGGCGTCAATGGACTCCTGGCCGAAGACCGTGAGATCCCGCCATTCGATGCGCACCTGGCCCGAATCAACATATTCGCCGATGAGCAGCGGGAGGGTCTCTCGGGCGAAGACGGCGCAGAACGGGCAGCGGTAGTCCGAATACTCGACCAGCACCACCGGGGCATCCGTGTCACCCCGCGCCGTCGGATCGCCGTCAATTCGACGGGACATGTCGAAGGCCGGTTCGGAGCCTTGCTCGTCGGCGCCGGCTGGGGGCGATGCCTGCTCTGCCGTGCCGGACTGGGCCGCGAAGCCGACCCCGAGGACGACTACAATCGCGACAGCGCCGGCGATCAGGTAGACAAGGCCGCGTCGGCGGGAGCCCGACGACGCGTTCTTGGGTTGCGCAGATGCCATGGTCGTCGCCCTCCCGGATTTTGATGAGACATTTACAATGTATAGACATTTAGTGAGAAAGGACAGCCGTGGCAGCACCTGCCCAGCCAGGCGCACGCGCTCATGATCCGTCTGAATCGGCCCCGCGCAGGCCGCTCTGGGAGAGCATCGGCGCGGACCTCGCGGTTCGCGTTGCCCGGGGAGAATTCGCGGACGGATTCCCCGGTGAGCTGGAACTGGCCGCGACCTATGGCGTCAGCCGGGGTACGATCCGCAGCGCCCTTCGCCCGCTCAGGGAGACGGGGTCGGTTACCGCTCAGAGGGGCAGGAAGCCCCGGGTGATCGTGGGCGGCCTGGGCAGCGCCTTCGGCCCGGTCTACAGCCTGTTCGCATCCGTGCAGGAATCCGGGATGACCCAGCGCAGCGTTGTTCTGGAGCGCCGGCTGGTCACCGATCCGGCCGTCGCCGAACGCCTCTCGCTGCCGCCGGCCCAGGAGTTGTTCAAATTGTCTCGATTGCGTCTCGCAGACGAGGAGCCGTTCGCGGTCGATCACGTCTGGCTCCCCGCTGACCGGGTCCGCCCGCTCCTGAGCGTCGACTTCGCCGCAACCGCGCTCTACAAGGAGCTGCGCGAGCGATGTGGCATCACCGTGGACGGCGGGGTTGAGGAGCTACGCGCCGACACCGCCTCGGCTCTGGACGTCGAACGTCTCGGCTGCGCCCCCGGAGCCCCTATTTTTCGGATCGAGAGAATCGGCTACCAGCGCGGAGCCGCCGTTGAACTGCGTTGCAGCCACATTCTGGGCGAGCGGTACTCCGTGACCGCCACCTTCGGGGCGGGCGTGCCCTCGTAGGCCGATGTGCAGTGCCGTGCCGGGTGCGGGCTAGTCGACGTCGTCGCGGCTGGGCGGGGGCGGCCCGGAGCCGACGGCCTCTGAGCCCACCGGCCCCGCTCCAACCGTGACACCCTCAGCCGGTATTTCGGCCGTCTCGGTCAGGTCGGTCGGTTCCGTCGGCGCGTCGGGAGTGAGGGGCGGCACCTCGTCCGGCGGGCGCTGCAGCAGCTCGAGCAGCAGCACCACCAGAAGGGCGAGCACGCGGTCCAGATGATCACGGCCGGGGTGAGCGGTCGCCAGAAGATCGCGACCGCGGCGGCCGCCACGCCGACCGCTGCCCGGATGTAGCGCCGGGCCCGGTAGAGCCAGACGCCAGCCCGCCCGGTGGTCACGCCGCTCCGCGCGGCGGAGCCGCGCAGGCTTCGGGCCCCGTCGCGGGTCAGGCGACGAACGGCGATCGCCCCGCGGAACGGGCCGGCCAGGTACGCGACCACGGCGACGGTCACCGCGGCCAGGCCCACCGACAGCGCGGTGGCGTACACGAGCGGCACGAGCGGCACGAGCGCGTCATAGACGGTGCCGGCGAGGTCGGCCGGCAGATCGGCGGGCGATATAGCGTTGACGAAGAGGATGCGGCCGACGGAGATCCCCGCGGCCAGCAGAGCCATCGAGAGACCGAGAGTCACGCCCGCCCAGATCAGGGCGCGCGACTTGCGCCTGGCCACGAGCACGCCGGCGGCGATCAACAGCAGGCTCACCCAGGGCAGCACGGCGCCGAGAACGTCGAGGAGCTGGTACGCGGTTCGGGCCTGCACGAGGGCATCCGCCTGCGCGATCGGGATCGTGCGATCGACCTCCGGGATGTTCGCGGCCAGGCCGAAGCCCTGCGCCACAAGCTGCTTCTTCACCTCGGCGATGATCGGCCCGAGCTGGATCCCGACCTCGCCGGTGCCGCTGATCACGAGCGCGGAGGAGGTCTCGCCCTCCAGCGCCGCGACGATCTGGGTGTGGCTGAGCCGCAGGGCTTCCTCCCAGACCTGCGCGAACGCATCCGAGGTGACGACCCGCTCGGCGCCGGAACGGATGAGGGATTCCACTCCGCGCACGGCCGGCGCCTCCAGCAGGGCGAGGGCGTCCTGCGCCCGGGGCGGCAGGTTGAGGCTCGAGAGCCCGTCGAAGAGGTCTTTCGTCACCCCCTGGATATCGACCTTCTCGTCGACGACGGTGACGATCTCATCGACCAGGTAGGCCTGGAATGCGGGATCGTCGGCCAGCGGCGCAACGGTGGCCACGAACGTGTTGGTGTCAGTCACCACGTTGCGGGTCCAGTGGGCCACCACGGCGACCGGCGCCAGCAGAACGCCGACGGTGACCAGCAGCACCGCCAGGAACGCGCGCCATCGGTGGCGGGAAGGGGGAGGAGTGCGGGGGGGCGGCGAGGCCGGGAAGGGGAACGGTCTCTGCGCCGGCCGCCGCGGCGGCCTCTGCGGCGTCGAGGTGCTCTCGCAGCCGCGCATTCTCGGATGACAGCCGGGCCAGCGCCGCTTCCGTGCTTTCCGCCGCAGCCGTGCTTTCCGCTTCGGGACTTCCGGTCCGGTCCACTGCCTCCGCCTCTCGCCTGCGATTGTCACGGCCCCCCGGGGCGCGTTCCCCACCACCGTTCGGAGTCATTATTGCGCTCGCCGGTCGATGCGTAAGGAGCGCGCGGCCGGCCGCGGCGGCGGGTACCTATGAGCCGCGACGGCGGGTGCCTATGAGCCGCGACGGCGGGTGCCTCGGCGGGTGCGCGGCGACATCCGTCACGCCTGCCCATGTCGCCCGCCCCCTGCCCACGCCGCACCCCTGCCCATGCCGCCCCCCGTACCCGCGCACCGCCGAGCTCGCCACTTCCGGTCGAGTTCGCCCGGCATGCCTGGCGAACTCGGCCGCAACGGTCGAACTCGGCGATCTCTCGGCCATGTCTCGGCGGGTGCCTCGGGGCCGCGGCGGCGGGCGCGGCGGCGGGTGCCTCGGCGGGTGCGCGGCGACATCCGTCACGCCTGCGGCGAACAGAGGCATGCATTTCAGGGTTCCCTCGTTACTCTCGATGTATCGGCGCCACAACTGCCCTGGCGCCAAGGGAGCGATCACATGTTTGAGAGATTTACCGACCGAGCTCGTCGCGTCGTCGTTTTGGCCCAGGAAGAGGCCAAGATGCTCAACCACAACTACATCGGTACCGAGCACATCCTGCTCGGCCTGATCCACGAAGGCGAGGGTGTCGCCGCCAAGGCCCTCGAGAGCTTGGGCATATCCCTCGACGCCGTGCGCGAGCAGGTGCAGGACATCATCGGCCAGGGCCAGCAGCAGCCGACCGGGCACATCCCGTTCACGCCGCGCGCTAAGAAGGTGCTCGAATTGAGTCTGCGCGAGGCGCTGCAGCTCGGCCACAACTACATCGGTACCGAGCACATTCTGCTCGGCCTCATCCGCGAGGGTGAAGGCGTTGCCGCCCAGGTGCTCGTTAAGCTCGGCGCCGACCTCAACCGGGTGCGCCAGCAGGTCATCCAGCTCCTGTCTGGATACCAGGGCAAGGAGCAGGTGCAGGTCGGCGCGAACGAGCAGGCGAGCGGTCCGGCGGGCAGCCAGATTCTCGACCAGTTCGGCCGGAACCTGACGCAGGCCGCCCGCGACAACAAACTCGACCCGGTCATCGGGCGCGAGAAAGAGATCGAACGGGTCATGCAGATCCTGTCCCGCAGGTCCAAGAACAACCCGGTTCTGATCGGTGAGCCCGGCGTCGGCAAGACGGCCGTCGTCGAGGGCCTCGCCCAGGCCATCGTCAAGGGCGATGTGCCCGAGACGCTGAAGGACAAGCAGCTCTACTCGCTCGACCTCGGCTCGCTCATCGCCGGCAGCCGCTACCGCGGTGACTTCGAGGAACGCCTGAAGAAGGTCACCAAGGAGATCCGCACCCGCGGCGACATCATCATCTTCATCGACGAGATCCACACCCTCGTCGGTGCCGGTGCCGCCGAGGGCGCGATCGACGCGGCCAGCATCCTGAAGCCTCTCCTCGCCCGCGGCGAGCTGCAGACCATCGGTGCCACCACGATCGACGAGTACCGCAAGCACTTTGAGAAGGATGCCGCGCTCGAGCGCCGCTTCCAGCCGATCCAGGTCGCCGAGCCGTCTCTGCCCCACACGATCAACATCCTCAAGGGGCTGCGCGACCGGTACGAGGCGCACCACAAGGTGTCCATCACCGACGGCGCCCTCGTGGCCGCGGCGAACCTCGCCGACCGCTACGTGTCCGACCGGTTCCTGCCGGACAAGGCCATCGACCTGATTGACGAGGCCGGCGCCCGCCTGCGCCTGTCGATCCTGTCGAGCCCGCCCGAGCTGCGCGAATTCGACGAGAAGATCGCCGTGGTGCGCGCCGCCAAGGAGACCGCGATCGAGGAGCAGGACTTCGAGAAGGCCGCCGGCCTGCGCGACGAGGAGAAGAACCTCCTCGGCGAGCGGCTGCGCCTCGAGAAGAAGTGGAAGTCGGGCGACGTCAAGACCACCGCCGTCGTCGACGAAGGACTGATCGCCGAGGTCCTGGCCCAGGCGACCGGCATCCCCGTCTTCAAGCTCACCGAAGAGGAGTCCTCGCGGCTCGTCTTCATGGAGAAGGCCCTGCACCAGCGCGTCATCGGTCAGGAGGAGGCCATCTCGGCGCTCGCCAAGACCATCCGCCGCACCCGTGCCGGCCTGAAGGACCCGAAGCGCCCGAGCGGTTCGTTCATCTTCGCCGGCCCCACCGGCGTCGGCAAGACCGAGCTGGCTAAGGCGCTCGCCGAGTTCCTCTTCGACGACGAGGCCGCCATGATCTCGCTCGACATGAGTGAGTACGGCGAGAAGCACACCGTGTCCCGACTGTTCGGCGCCCCTCCCGGGTTCGTCGGCTTCGAAGAGGGCGGCCAGCTCACCGAGAAGGTGCGCCGCAAGCCGTTCTCCGTGGTGCTGTTCGACGAGATCGAGAAGGCCCACCCCGACATCTTCAACTCCCTCCTCCAGATTCTGGAAGAGGGCCGGTTGACGGATGGCCAGGGTCGCGTCATCGACTTCAAGAACACCGTGATCATCATGACCACGAACCTCGGCACCAAGGACATCAGCGGCGCGCCCGTCGGTTTCCAGCTCGAGGGCGACACGGCCACCAGCTACGACCGGATGAGCGGCAAGGTCAAGGAAGAGCTGAAGAAGCACTTCAAGCCCGAGTTCCTCAACCGCGTGGACGAGGTCATCGTCTTCCCGCAGCTGACCAAGCCGGAACTGCTGCAGATCGTGGACCTGTTCATCAAGCGGCTGGGCGAGCGTCTGCTCGACCGCGACATGACGGTGGACCTGACCCTCGCGGTGAAGGAACACCTGATCGAGGTCGGCTTCGACCCCGCACTGGGTGCCCGGCCGCTGCGCCGCGCGATCCAGCGCGAGGTGGAGGACCGCCTGTCAGAGAAGATCCTGCAGGGCGAGCTCAACGCCGGCGACCACGTGCACGTGGACTACGTGGGCGGGGAGTACGTCTTCACCACGACCGTTCGCGCCTCAGCGGTCGGGGTCGGGGTCAACACGACGGCCGCGATCGGCACGGGGCCGGGCTCGCCCGACCTCGCGGTGACCAGCGACTAGCGCAACCCCGTTCAGAAGGGCCCGGCGGAGCATCCGCCGGGCCCTTCTGCGTTCTCGCCCGCCCCTTTCCACGTTCCGTCCCTCACCAATTCGACGGAGATTTTGCTTCTACAACCCTGTTTTGGGCCGGAAATGGGCATATCCGGCAAAATCTCCGTCGAATTGGTTCCTAGACTGGGAGATTGATGGTGCGGGATGAATCAGCAGGAAAGGCCGGTCGGCGACAGATGCAGGAGTATTCGGTTCGCCGGGCACGCACCACCGACGTGCCCCGCATCCAGGCCATCGTCGCGCCGCTGGTGCAGGAGCGCATCCTGCTCGGCAAGGAAAGCGTCGTCTTCTACGAGGCCGTGCAGGAATTCCGGGTGGTCGAAGATGCCGACGGCAACCTGATCGGCTGCGGCGCCCTGCACGTGATGTGGGAAGACCTCGGCGAGGTGCGCACTCTCGCCGTGACCGCCGACTGGCTGGGCCGCGGCGTCGGCCACGCACTGATGGACCGGCTCGAAGCGGATGCCCGCGAGCTCGGACTCAGCCGCCTGTTCTGCCTGACCTTCGAGGTGCCGTTCTTCGCCCGGCACGGCTTCAGCGACATGGGCTCCGAAACGGTGGACCCGCGGGTCTACGCCGAACTGGTGCGCTCGCACGACGAGGGCGTCGCCGAGTTCCTCGACCTGGCCCGCGTGAAGCCGAACACACTCGGCAATACCCGGATGGTCAAGCGGCTCGTCTGACCCGGAGCCGGGTGGACCGGACCGGCTCGTGCCGGCCTGCCAGCACAGTGAAGAGCAGAGTGAAGAGCGCACAGTACCCCTTCGGGCGGCGCTCATGTGGGGGTATTTTCGCATTCTTCTGCTCATTCGAGCAGAACGCCTGAATTCACCTTTTGTTATTTTGCAGGACGCTCAAGCAGGGCCCTGCCTCCGTAGCATTGCGATCAATGTCGTCGCCTACTTAGGGAACCCATGTCGCCTGCAGCACACAGCAGTTGGAAGTTGACTTTCGCCTCTCTCCTCGGCCTCGGCCTGGTCGCGAGCCCGCTCGTGGCGCTGCCGGCCGTCGCAGACGTCGGTGGCACCGGGGTCGTGATCAACGAGGCCTACCTGAACGGCGGCAGCGCCGGCGCCACCTACCTGAACAAGTTCGTCGAGCTCTACAACCCGACGGATGCCCTCGTCACCCTCGACGGCACCTCGCTGCAGTACCGCTCGGCCACCGGCACCGCGAACCCGACCGCCGTGCTCCCGCTGACCGGGTCCATCCCGGCCAGGGGCTACTACCTCGTGCAGGGAAACTCGAACGCCGCCAACGGCGCCCCCCTCCCTACTCCGAACGCTTCTCTCTCTTCCTCCTTCGCTGGCGGCGGCGGAACCCTCTTCCTCGCCAACCAGACCACGGCGCTGACCGCTCCCCCCGCGGGATCCCTGCTGAACGCACCCGGCGTCATCGACCTGATCGGGTACGGCTCGTCGCTCACGTTCGAGACCACGGCGGCGCCCGCGGCATCCGTCACCACCGCGCTCAGCCGCGCGACGGGCCTCGACACCGACGTCAACTCGGGCGACTTCACGCTCGCGGCCCCCACCCCGACCAACGCCGCCGGCGAGACCGCGGCCACCACCACGCCCACTCCGACCCCGGCGCCGACCACCCCGCCGGCGCCCGCCGCCGCGCTCCCGATCAATGAGATCCAGGGCAGCACGGATGCCGGCGCCCAGACCGGCAAGCTCGTCACCACGACCGGCGTGGTGACCGCCACCTACCCGGCCGGCGGCTTCAGGGGCTTCTACCTGCAGACCCCCGGCACCGGCGGCGCGGTCGATCTGACCACACACACCGCCTCGGACGGAATCTTCGTCTACACGAACGCGCTCGTCGCCCCCGTCACGGCCGGCGACTACGTCTCGGTGACCGGCACCGCGTCCGAGTTCTTCGGACTCACGCAGCTCACCGTCGGCGCGCTCAGCGACGTCACCGCCCTGGACAAGGCCGGAATCGTCGCCCCGGCACCCGCCACGGTCGGCCTTCCGGCCACGGATGCCGCGCGCGAGTCCCTCGAGGGCATGCTCCTGGCCCCCGCCGGCGCGTTCACCGTCACGAACAACTACTCGACCAACCAGTACGGCGAGATCGGCCTCGCCGCCGGGAGCACCCCGCTCGTCGGCCCGACCGTCACCGCCCGCCCGGGAACGGACGCGTACACCGCGGCCGTCGCCGCCAACAAGGCGCGCGCGGTCACCCTCGACGACGGCGCCACGACCAATTACCTCGGCAGCGCCACGAACAAGGGCCTCCCTGTTCCGTATCTGTCCACCGCGAACCCCGTGCGCATCGGTGCGGCCGTCACGTTCACGAAGCCGGTCATCTTCGACTTCCGCAACAGCAACTGGAAGTTCCAGCCGACCGCCGAGCTGGTGCCCGCGACCGCCGCCGCCGTGCAGCCCGCGACCTTCGCCAACACCCGCACAGCGGCGCCCAGACCGGTGGGCGGCGACATCCGTCTGGCCACCTTCAACGTGCTCAACTACTTCGCCACCACCGGTGACTCCATCACCGGCTGCACCTACTACACCGACCGGGCCGGCACGCCGATCACGGTCAACAGCGGCTGCGACGCCCGCGGCGCGGCCACCCAGGTCAGCTTCGAGCGCCAGCAGGCGAAGGTCGTCTCCGCGATCAACGCGCTCGACGCCCAGGTCGTCACGCTCGAGGAGATCGAGAACTCGGCCCGCTTCGGCAAGGACCGCGACTCCGCCCTCGCCAACCTCGTCGCCGCGCTGAACACCGCCGCGGGCAGCCCGGTCTGGGCCTTCGTGCCCTCACCGGCCGCCCTCCCGGTCAGCGAAGACGTCATCCGCACCGCGTTCATCTACAAGACCGCCGCCGTCGAGACTGTCGGCGGGTCGACCATCTTCGACCACGCCGCCTTCGTCAACGCCCGCCAGCCGCTCGCCCAGGCCTTCCAGCTGGTCGGCGACACCGGCAGCCGCTTCCTCGCGATCGTCAACCACTTCAAGTCGAAGGGGTCCGGAACCGGCGCCAACGCCGACACGGGCGACGGCCAGGGCGCCTCGAACCTGTCCCGTGTGAACCAGGCGACGGCGCTCGTCGGGTTCGCCGACTCGCTGAAGACCAGCACCGGCATCGCGCGCGTCTTCCTCACCGGTGACTTCAACGCCTACGACCAGGAAGACCCGATCAAGGTCATCACCGACGCCGGCTACCTCAGCGAGGAAGCCAAGAGCGGCGAGTACACCTACGCGTTCGGCGGCATGGTCGGCTCGCTCGACCACGTGTTCGCGTCGCCCGAGGCGGATGCCGCGGTCACCGATGTGGACGTCTGGAACATCAACTCGGTCGAGTCGGTCGCCCTGGAGTACAGCCGGTACAACAACAACGTCACCGACTTCTACCTGGCCGACGCGTTCCGCTCGTCCGACCACGACCCGGCCGTCGTCGGGTTGAACCTCGCCAGCCCCACCGACGTCGACATCAACCTGCTCAACATCAACGACTTCCACGGCCGCATCGACGCCAACACGGTCAAGTTCGCTGGAACGGTCGAGCAGCTCCGCGCGGAATACGGGGACGCGTCCACCCTGTTCCTCTCCGACGGTGACAACATCGGCGCCTCCCTGTTCGCCTCCGCCTCGCAGGGTGACAAACCCACCATCGACGTGCTGAACGCCCTCGACCTGAAGGCTTCGGCCGTGGGCAACCACGAGTTCGACCAGGGCTTCTCCGACCTGACCGGCCGCGTCGCCGACGCCGCCGACTTCGATTACCTGGGCGCGAACGTCTACCAGCTCGGCACCGAAACCCCGGCCATGCAGGAGTACGCCACCTACGTCGTCAACGGCGTCACGGTCGGCGTGATCGGCGCGGTCACCGAGGAGACCTCGGCGCTGGTCTCGCCGAACGGCATCGCCAGCCTGAGCTTCGGTGACCCGGTCGCCGCGGTCAACCGGGTCTCGGCCCAGCTCACCGACGGCAACCCCGCCAACGGCGAAGCCGATGTGCTGATCGCCGAGTACCACGAGGGGGCCAGCGCCGGAACGCCGGACGGCGCTTCCCTCGAGCAGGAGCTCGCCCTCACCGACAGCGCGTTCGCCCGGATCGTCACGCAGACCTCCGCCGAGGTCGACGCGATCTTCACCGGCCACACGCACAAGCAGTACGCGTGGAACGCCCAGCTCCCCGGTGCGGCCGCCGGGGTCACCCGCCCGGTGCTCCAGACCGGAAGCTACGGCGAGAACATCGGCCAGGTCGTGCTCAACTACGACGTTGCGTCCGGTGACACCACGACCGTGAAGAACCAGAACGTCAAGCGTTCGGTCACGGCCGACGCCACCCTGGTCGCCGCATACCCGCGGGTCGCCGCGGTGAAGACGATCACGGATGCCGCGCTCGCCCAGGCGGCCGTCATCGGCAACCAGCCGATCGGCTCGGTCACCGCCGACATCACCCGCGCCTGCCTCGGCGGCACCTCACCGTGCGCCGAGAACCGGGCCGCACCGTCTGCCATGGGCACGCTGGTGGCGAACTCCCTGCGCGAATCGCTGGCCGACCCGGCCAAGGGCGGCGCCGAAATCGGCGTGGTCAACCCGGGCGGCATGCGCGCCGAACTGCTGTACTCGCCGGACGGTGTCGTCACCTACGCCGAGGCCAACGCGGTGCTGCCGTTCCTGAACAACCTGTGGACGACCAGCCTCACCGGGGATCAGTTCAAGACCGTTCTGGAACAGCAGTGGCAGCGTGACGCGGCCGGCAACATCCCGAGCCGCCCGTACCTGCAGCTGGGGCTTTCCGACAACGTGAACTACACGTTCGACGCCACCCGGGCTGAGGGCGACCGCATCACGGGCATCTGGATCGACGGTTCGGCCATCGACCTGGCGCGCTCCTACCGGGTCGGCTCGTTCAACTTCCTGCTCACCGGCGGCGACAACTTCCGGGAGTTCAAGAATGGAACGGGCACGCGCGACTCCGGTCTGGTCGACCGGGACGCCTGGATCTCCTACCTCACGGCCAAGAGTCCAGTGGCACCGTCGTTCGCCGCCCGCCAGGCCAGCGTCACGGGCGTTCCGAGCGGGGCCGTCGAGCGCGGCGCCTCGGTCACGTTCACCGTGGGCGACCTGAACCTGAGCTCGCTCGGCGCCCCGAAGAACACGGCGCTGACGCTGCTCTGGTCCGGCAGCAGTGCCGGCCCGGGCACGGCAGCCGTCGACGCCTCCGGCAAGGCCGCGGTCACCGTCACGGTGCCGCAGGATGCCGCGGCGAACAGCGAGCTCGTTCTCACGGCCACGGAGTCCGGCACGATCGTGCGGGTGCCGATCACCGTGAACGTGCCGGTGCCGCCGGCGACCGATCCGACCGCCGCCAGCCCGAAGGCCCTGACCAAGGCACTCAAGGACAAGGTCGACACGTACGCGGCCGCCTACGCCGCGGGCGCCACGGTCACGGTCGACGTCGGAGCGGCGCACGCGGGCGAGTTCGTCTCGGTGTCGCTGCAGTCCAAGCCGGTCAAGAACCTGGGCGGCTGGCTTCTGGTGAACGCGAAGGGTGAGGTCAGCACGACACTGCCGGCCGACATCCGTGCAGGCAAGTACCAGCTCGTCGTGCAGGACGCGACCGGTGCCGTGCTCGGGTGGACCGAGATCACGGTTGCGAAGGTCAAGGCCCCTCGCTGACCATAGGACGTGCGCGGGCGCGGCCGAGCCTCTCCGGGCTCGGCCGCGCCTCTTCCTATATTCCCGCTCGACACGCTGAGCATTCCCCGGCGGCGCCGGTATACCTCGTTAGCCTTGGGTCATGTCGACGATCAAACATCCGGTCGGGCCCCAGTCCAGCAAGGTGTACTGGCGCCGTCGCCTCATCGTGGGTGTGGGCCTGCTCTTCGTGCTTGTCATTATCTTCCTGATCATCGTGCGGCCCGGTGCGGGCCCCGACGAGCAGGGCACCGCCCCGAAATCGGCGGCCAGCGCCGCAACGACGGATGCGCCGGCCGCCGCGGCGTCCGACCCGGCCGCCGGGGCATCCGCCTGCAACCCGGCGAGGGTGCAGGTGGAGGCCATCACCGACGCGGTCAGCTACGAGCCCGGACAGCAGCCGGCACTCTCGCTCAGCCTGACGAACACCGGCACCGAGCCCTGCGTGATCAACGTGGGAACGTCGAAGCAGGTCTTCACGATCTCCAGCGGCGCGGACGTCTACTGGACGTCCACCGACTGCCTCACCGACCCGGCCGACGCCGAGGTGACCCTCAAGCCCGGCCAGCCGGTGAGCTCGTCGGCCGCCATCGAGTGGGAGCGGGTGCGGTCGAGCCCGGACACCTGCGACGAGGCCACCCGCGATGCAGCGCCGGCCGGGGGAGCGGCGTACAACCTAAGCGTCTCCGTCGACGGGATCGAGTCGGCCACGCCGAAGCAGTTCTTCCTGTCCTGATCAACTGGTTGAATGGATGCCGTGACTGACGCGACTCCACCGACCCATTCCCTCGCCCTTGCCACTGCTCTGGCCGAGCAGGACGTGGTCGCCGTGGCCTACGCCCTGCGCAACGACGTGATGATCGTGCCCCAGCTGGTCGTCAACGGCCAGGCGGAGCAGGTGCGCGTGTTCGGGCGCGAGGGCACCGACCGGCGCATGCTGCTGCTCTTCTCCTCCGCCGAGAACTATGCCCGCATGGTGCCGGACGAGGTCGACCCGCAGGTGATGGTCGCCGACGGCCAGTGGCTGCGGGAGTTCCTCACCGTGCACAAGCAGGTGCTGGAGATGGTGTTCTTCGACATCGCCGGCCCGCACGTGATGCAGGCTGCCCCGGCCGACCTGTTGCGGGCTCTGGGTCCGCTCCCGGGCGAAGACGAACCCGCTCACAGCGACAGCGATGGCGACGGCGAGTAACTCGCCTCTTCTCCCCTCAGGCTGGGGGTTCGCAAACACCCGGCCGAGCAGGCGGCCCACGCTAGGCTGAGCGCGACAGTGTTCGGCCCGCTCTCACCAGCGGAGCATCCGACGGACTTTTCACGGTCTGCTTTCTGCATCTGTCAGGGAGCAGGACGTGGTGGTGGGGACTGTGCGTGGTCGGGACACCGCACGCTTGGCGCGCATTGAACGAGAGTTCTGGATCGACCGGGACGTGGCGCTCCAAGCCGCCGAGGAGTGGCTCGCGGAACTCGGCGAGGCAGACTCGGGGGCCACGTCGCGCCGCCTGATTGTGCTGATCGCCGCCGTGCGCATCCATCGCACCGACCCGGGCCAGATCGCCACCGATGTGCAGCAGATCCTGGGCTGGGCGGAACAGCACGGCGAGGTCGCGCTGCAGTCCCGGTGCCACGACGTTCTGGGCTCGGTCTTCGAGATGGTCGGCGATCGCGCCCTCGCGCTGGAGCATGCCGTCACAGCGAACGATCTGCTCGACGAGTCCGAGACTCCGCTGATGCGGGCCGCCGCCCGTAAGTGCCTCGCGGATGCCCTCGGCTCGGCAGGTTCTCTCGACGAGGCGCGGAGGCGGTATGACGATGCGCTGCGGCTGGTGATCGATGACCCGGAAACCAACATCCGTTACATCATCCTCAACAACCTGGCCTTCACGGAGCACCTGGCACACAACCAGGTCGAGGCCCTCGCCGCGGTCGACCGCCTGGTCGGTCTGTCGGAGCTCAGCGACCGCCAGATCGGGATGTCCGCCCGGGACACGATCGCGCGGATCTACCTGACGGTGGGTCGCATCGACGAGGCGGAGCAGATGCTGCTGACGGCCATGGACCCTGCCATCAGCGACGCGCACCCGGACAGCTCCGCGGCCGCCCTGGTCGCCCTGGCCCAGCTGTACCGCCTGGACGGGCGGCTCGAGAAGGCGCAGCTCGTGATCGACCGCTGCCGTGACATCGCCCAGCGCAACGGTCTCAATCGCTGGCTGACGGAAACGACCCGCGAGCAGGCCGAGACTCATGCCGCGAACGACGACTACCGCTTCGCGTTCGAGGCCTACCGCCACTACCACGAGCAGTTCGAGGCCCTCGGCGCGAGCGAGAACGAGGCGCGGGGACGCATCCTCGATGCCATGTTCCAGACCGCGGAGTCCCGTCGGGAGAGCGACCGGTATCGCGAGCTGGCCGAACGGGACCCGCTGACCGGGCTGCACAACCGGCGGTTCGTCGACGAGCACCTCGGTCTGGCCCTGATGAGGCTGCGGGAGGGCGGACCGGAACTGGCGGTCGCGATGCTCGACCTGGACCACTTCAAACGCATCAACGACACGTTCTCCCACGAGATCGGCGACGAGGTGCTGCGCGCGATCGGGCGCATCCTGATCGACGCCGTATGGGCCGTGCCGGGCGGGATCGCCGCGCGGCTGGGTGGCGAGGAATTCCTGCTGATCCTGCCGGAAACGGATGCGAACCAGGCCCGCGCCGTCTTCGACGAGCTCGGGCGAACCATCGCCGACTTCGACTGGTGGCCGATCACCGAGAACCTGCCCGTGACGGCGAGCATCGGCGTGGCGGTGGCGCCGCTCGACGGCGAACACACCTCGGACCTGCTGCGGGCCGCGGACACCCGCCTCTACGTAGCCAAGCAGGCCGGCCGAAACCAGGTCGTGCACGCTTAGCGCGGCCGCGTCCCCACCCTAGTTTGGACCCTGTCCGATCCCTCCACAATGTGGCCTTGATCGGGTTTTCCACCGTGTGCACGGATGCCGGGGGAGTGTCGGTGGGTGCCCGTAATCTGTCCCTCATGAAGCCGTCATTCATTGAAGAGCGTGAGGCCATGGGCCGGCATTTCGATGCCATCGCCGAGGCCGAGCGGGACCTCGCCGCGGCCTTCGCCCGGCGGGCGGAACGGGTCGAGGATGCCCGCCGATTCGGGCAGGCCATCGCCCGCACCGCGGCCCGGGGGCCGGGGGCCGGGGGCCCGCTGGGACGCACGGGAGGTCGCCGAGCGGGAGTTCTCGAGCGAGCTGGCCTGCACGATCCGGGTGCCGCAGCGCACGGCGGAGAACCTGGTCGCGGAGAGCCGGGCCCTGGCCGTGGATCTCCCCGCGACCCGGGCTGCGCTGGCGTCGGGAGAGATCAGCTACCGGCACGCGCAGGTGGTGGTCAACCAGGCGTGGTCGGTCCCCGCAGAAGGGCGGGCGAAATTCGAAGCCGCCGTGCTGAAATCAGCGTCAACGATGACAGCGTCGAAGCTCAAGTATCGGGCGCGGGTGCTGCGGGAGCGGTGGCATCCGGAGACGATCAGGGCCAGGCACCAGAAGTCCGTGAAGGACCGCGGGGTGTTCTTCGAGGCCGAGCAGGACGGCATGGCCTCGTTCATGTTCTACGGCAGCGCCGAGACAGCGCAGGCCGCGTACGAGCGGGTGACGTTGACGGCGCTGAGCCTGCAGTGCAAGGAAGAAGAACGAACCCTGACACAGTTGAAGGCGGATGTGTTCGAGGACCTCATCCTCGATGGGGTCACCCCCTCGGGCCTCGGGAAGGGGATCCGGGGCACGGTGAACATCACCGTTCCCGTGTTCAGCCTGATGGGCCTGAACGACGAACCGGCCCACCTGGAGGGCTACGGTCCGATCGACGCAGATACCGCGCGGCGAATCGCGGCAGGCGCGCCGAGTTTCACCCGGATCCTGGTGCATCCGGAGACCGGGGTGGTGCTCTCGGTCGGCCGGGACCGGTACAAGGTGCCCAAGGACCTGAGGCGGTACCTGCGGGTGCGGGACGAGACCTGCCGGTTCCCGGGCTGCAACCGGTCGGCGGCGCATTCGGACCTCGACCATTCGCTGGACTGGCAGTTCAACGGGCTCACCGGCGAAGACAACCTCGCGCACCTATGTCCGCCGTGCCACGCGCTGAAGAGCGAGACCGGGTGGACGGTGAAACACCTCGAGGGTGGTGTCCTTGAGTGGAGGTCGCCGAGTGGGCGCGCGTTCGTGACCGAGCCGGCCGCGGTCATCCGGCCGGTCGGGTCGTTGTCACCAGGGTTGTCGCTGACACCCACCGCGCCGCCGCCAGAGTCGGTGGGATCACCCGAACCGCCCGGTGACCCCGCACACTTCTGAGCGCTCGGGACTGACCGGTCTCAGGTATCCCAACGGATCAGAACGAGCGGTCGAGCTTCGCCTCGCGGGCCGAGACTCCCGTCGCGATCGCCGCGGCGACCGCCGTGCCGATCGACCCGGCCTCGGCGTCGATGCGGGTGGTGAAGCCGAGCCGGCCCGCTTCGGCCGTGCGAAGCTTGGACGCCGACACCGGCCGCACCTCGCCGGCCAGGCTGATCTCGCCGAATGCGACCGTGTTCTGCGCGATCGGCCGGTCCCGGAACGCCGACGCGATGGCGAGGGCGATGGCGAGGTCAGCGGCCGGCTCAGTGAGACGGATGCCGCCCACGGTCGAGACGTAGACATCCATCCCGCCCAGGCCGGTCAGGTTCGCCCGCCGTTCCAACACGGCGAGGAGCATCGCCACCCGGGAGGAGTCCACGCCGTTGGTGACGCGACGGGGGTTGGGGGCCTGGGTCTTGATGACCAGGGCCTGGATCTCGACCGGCATCGCCCGCCGGCCCTCGAGCGCCACGGTGACGCAGGTACCCGAGACGGCCGAGTTGCCGCGGCTGAGAAAGAGTCCGCTCGGGTCGGGTACCTCGGCGATGCCGTCGCCGGTCATCTCGAAACAGCCCACCTCGTCGGTGGAACCGAACCGGTTCTTCAGCGCGCGCACGAAACGCAGCGCCGTCTGCCGGTCGCCCTCGAACTGGCACACCACGTCGACGAGGTGCTCGAGCAGGCGGGGGCCGGCGATCGTGCCGTCTTTTGTGACGTGTCCGACCAGCAGGATGGGCAGATCGCGGTCTTTGGCGACCCGAATCAGGGTGGAGGCCACTTCCCGCACCTGGCTGGGCATGCCGGCGAGGCCGTCGGAGAGCGAACTGGCCACGGTCTGCACGGAGTCGATGATGACGAGGTTGGGTTTGACCGCGTCGATCTGGCCGAGGATGGTGGCCAGGTCGGTCTCGGCGGCGATGAACAGTTCGGGCTGCAGCGCCCCGGTGCGCTCGGCGCGGAGGCGCACCTGGCTGACCGACTCCTCGGCGCTGACGTAGAGCACGCGGGACTTCGCGGCCGCGGCCTTCGACGCGACCTCGAGCAGCAGGGTGGACTTGCCGACCCCGGGCTCGCCGCTGAGCAGGATGACGGATCCCGGCACGATGCCGCCGCCCAGCACCCGGTCGAACTCATCGATGCCGGTCGGCCAGTGCGAGACCGCGTTGGTGTCGACGTGGGTGATCGGCCGGGCGATGCCGTCGCCGCTGACACTGGCCGGCTTAAGTGCGCGGGCCAGGCTCGCCTTCTCGGTCATGTCGACGACGGTGCCCCATTGCTGGCATTCGCCGCAGCGGCCCGCCCATTTCAGGGTGGTCCAGCCACATTCGGTGCAACGGAAGTTGGAAACGGGTCTGGCCATGCCTGCGAGCCTAGCTGGGGCCGCCGACACCGCTTGTGTTGGGGGTTGTTGCGGCCGTCGTTTCGGCTGCGGACCCGGTCGGCGTTGCCGTGAGTGGTGCCTCCGCGGGGTCCGTTGCCGTGGTGGGTGCCGCCGCGGGCGCCGGTGCCGAGGTCGCCGCGCCCGCCGGTGCGGACTCCGCTTCGAGGGGAGGGAACCGCCGGGTGAGGCTCGCTTCCAGCGCCGGCAGGAACGCGTCGGCCCAGGCCCGGTAGCCACGGTTGTTGGGGTGGAACAGGTCGCCCGCGACGTGCGTGGCGACGCTGCGCAGCCCGAGCCGCTTGGTGGTCGCGTGCAGCGGCACCACGGTGAGCCGGTGCTCCGCGGCCACCTCGGCGATGATGCGGTTGGCGACTGCGACCATCCGTTCGTTGCGGGGCAGGTGGAAGCAGGGCAGGCTGGCGACCAGCGCATGCGGGGGGAGTGCCGCGAAGACCGTGCGGATGCCTGCCTCGAACGCCACCGCGTCCCAGAGGGCTATGTCGTTGGCGCCGATGGCGACCGTCACGATGTCGGGGGTGAGCTTCACAAACTTTGGCAGCTGGTCGCGCACGGCCAGTCCGACCGTCGCGCCCGAGACGCTCAGGTTGACCACCCGCACGGTGCGGGCGGTCGTCAGCGCGATCTGGTCGGCCAGGATGCCGACGTAGCCGCGGTGCGGGGAGCTCGCGCCGATCCCCTGGGCGGCGCTGTCACCGATGACGGCGTAGAGGAGCTCGCCCTTGTCCTTCGCCCGGGTGCGCCACCACAGCGAGTGCACCGGCAGGGTCTCGTTTAGGATGACAGCGCTCGCGGAGACGCGCTGCTGGAAGGCCCGGTGGTTGGCCACGACGGCCACGCCGATGCCGGCGGCCGTCGACACGGCGCCGACCGTCAGGGCAAGGGAACGGAGCCGGTTGTTCGCTGATATCACCTCGCGAGATTACAGCGGCCGGCTGGGTGCGCGCCGTTCAGACACGGATGCCCGGATCGCGATTGGCGCCGGCACCCGCTTCTCAACTACACTTTCCCTCGGTACCGTGTCCGAGCGGCCGAAGGTGCAACTCTCGAAAAGTTGTGTGGGGGAGACTCCACCGTGGGTTCAAATCCCACCGGTACCGCCACGGGGTTGTTCTTAGAACTGGTTGATTCTGTTCCAAGAACTCGTCCCAAAACGAATGGCCTCCGAGATTTCGGAGGCCATTTGTCGTTTCCGGCGTGCGTAGCGCGTGGTTTCCCGCTCATGCGGGCTGGTAGGTGCGGATTAAATGACAATGCACGGCCAGGGACGCCCGAGCGGCCGTTTTTCGGCGCTGCGAATTGTCCTGGTCGTGCGGTGGCGTGTTGATTCAGCTGGTGGGTGCGCGGTTAAGTTCGGAGCGGCGGGTCGAGTTCCGCGCCTTCCGGGGCGCCGGGGAGCACCTTGAGCGGCCACTTCGCTTTGTAGTTGGATAGGCCTTCGCGGTCACGGCGGCGCGTCTTTCGCAGGGGCCCCAAGTTCTGACCGGTCGTGGTGCTCTTGGACGTTTGGGTTTCGCGGTCAGTAAGGAAGGTAACGATCTTCCTGATGTTGGCCGACACGAGCAGCATGGTCGCCATTATCTGGTGTGCGGCGAATCCGCGGATTCGGCGGCGTGCTGGAGTGTCAGCTGCTTCGTGTCCGACGTCTTTCACGTAAGCGTGGTAGCTCTCGTCGGTGTTGCGGCCGATGCGGTACGCGTCGCTCCATTCCTTCGACTGGTAACGGAAGAGCTGAGCGTCGCGGATGCCGTCTTCGGGCCCAAACTCCACCGAGCTCTGCGTGCAGATTGAGTCGGGGGCCTCTGGAACATTGCCCGTAAGTACGGCGGTGCGGATCTTATCGGTCGCGTTGCGGTGGAGTTCGCGCAGGGGGCATTCCAAGGTCGAGTTCGGACCGACGGCGGGGCACATCATCGGTGTGTGCCCCCGTGCGTCGGGCTTCTCCTTGGGGCGAAGCTCGAAGGCCGTCCGTTCTTCGAGCCGTTTCCGGTAGGTGTCCTCGTCAATCGTGTGGGCTTCTGCATCGACCGAGGCGTTGAGGAGATCCTTTGGGGTCCCAGCGCAGTAGTGGCGGCCTTCGACCTGTTTGGCACCGGCTTTGCCTCCCTTGATTCCCAACCCGGTCTTCTTGTAGTCGGTGATGACAGCCCACCCCATTTCCTTCACTGGGATGTGCAGGACTTCGGGTGTAAGGGTCGCGAAGTAGAGGCGGTCGGCGACGACCGTTCCGGGAGTGTGGCCGCGGTCAGCAATGGACTGGAGGACCCGCACGGTTTCACTGGCGACGTGCTGAGTGCCCGGCAGACTCATTGAGAACCCGAGGGCGATGTTGGGGAATTCAGCATGGTCGACGGGGCGATTCGGTACCAGAACGGCGATGCTGCCAGCCCGACCCCACACGAAGTCCTTGTCTGCTTTGCTTTCCGGACCTGACTCCTCGCGTCTTTCCGCGTTAATCGGGTACCAGCCGGAGTCGTGTTCGAGGACGAGGTTGTCCGAGTAGTTCTTACCGGTTTTTGGGTTGACCCTCAGCTCCAGACCGGTCTTCTTGTCGACAGGGGAACGCCCCCGCGGGCTGGCCGCGACCATGGGAGTCTGGTCAATACCGACAGTGGTGTGCTGATTGATCTTCCTCCGAACCTCGCGTGGTAGGAGCCGAAACGTCATTTCCAGGAGCGAGTCGGAAAACCAGTTGAGCCGTTCCCGCCCCTGCGCGACGACCTCCGGATCGCGCAGCTCGACGATTCGGTCACGCTGAGCTCGGTTGGTGAGTCTGTAGAGCGGGGTGTCGGGGTAAGGGTCCATGAGGGCTTTCATGCGGTGGAAGGAATTCCATGCGGCGTTGTACCAGCGCCTCGCCTCAGCGCGTCCTCTCGCCGTCCCGGATAAGTTGGCGGGGAGACCAAGGAAGACACGCGCCTCCTTGGTGAGGCGACGATGCAGGACGGCTCCCATCTCCGTGGCCCAAAGCGGGGTGTGCTCGCGTGCGAGGAGAAGCAGGACGATGAGGATGACGCGGTCATCAATCTTCGGGGGGCGGCCGCCGGGGTGCGTGCCTTGGCGGGCTTCGTGACGCCACGCGGCGAGTTGTTCCAGCATCCTGGACCCGTCGACCATCGTGGCAGCTCGGCGTACGTCGTCGATGTCGAACTTGGATGTCCGGCCCGAGGTGGTGCCAACGGCGTCGTCGAGGAGGTGCTCGAACGCGGTGCTCTCCTGCACCTCGTCCTGCACCTCGAGGGTGCCGTCGGTGATGCCGCTCATCGGGTCGGCTCCGCTCCGGAGATCAGGTGGCGGACGTCGACCATGTCATATGGAGTCATGGCCTGCACGTAGGGCGCGAGCGAGGTTGGGGTCGCTAGTCCGGCTAGCTCCAGCAGGATGTCGAGTCTGAGGCCGGCGTTGAGGTGCCGCACAATCCAGGTGGCGCGGAGCCTGGTCGCTGATGGAGTGGGTTCATCTGGAGCATCGATGCCGAACTGGTGGATCACCCGAGCCGGGTATTCAGGCAGACGGTACCCGGCGAACAGCCACTCGCCGGGCTCGCGGCCATTGATGCCCGTCGCGAGGGCGCGTCGCCACTCGACGCGGAGCGGGACCGTGCGAGGGTGGTTGCCGCGCACGCTGACCAGAAGTTCGTCGCCGTCGGTGGTGACGTCGCTGATGCGTGCGAGGGCGATCTCTTCGGCACGCATGCCGGCTCCGGCGCCGAGCGCGAGGAGGACGTGTGCGTTCATTCGTCGCTCCACGTTCGTGCGTCGCGCGGCTGAACTTCGGAAGGTGATGAGATCCCGGCTGGCGTAGGGGTGAGCCGAGGCCGGGTTCTTCCGGGTCTGACGGTCGGGCGTGGCGGCGGTGAAGTGCGCGACGAGGGTATTGAGACGTTGCGCGGTCTGCTGCTGGTAGGTCTCGGCACGGGCAGGCATGACCTCGTGCACGAATCGGCGAATGAGCGCGGGCCGGAAGGCGGCTGCGGGATCCAGGTTCGCTGCCGCTGTCTGCCACAGCCAGTGGGCAAACTTCGCGGTCGCTGCAAGATAGTTCCGTGCAACACCACGAGTTTGGAGCCCGAGGCTGGTCACGCTGGCGCGAACGAAGGTTTCGATTTCAGTCCAGTGCGCTGCAGGGATCTTGGCCACGTAGTTGTCGATGACGCGCTGCACTGCGGGCGGGCTGACGGCGCTCATGCCCGGCCGCCGCAGGGCTGAGCGACGGACGGGAGACCGCCGGATGGTCGGGTGACGGGGAAAGTGCTCTGGGGGATGCTCATACAGGTTGGACATGCGGAGAATCCCGGCCATCTCGCCGATGCATGCCCTTTTAGGGCACCGAACCAGGTAGCATAAATGACCGTGACCGATCCGCGTTTTCGCCCGCGAGCTTCCTGCGAGCCGACGACGAACTTCGGTACAGCCCGTCCCGTGTCCTGGGACAGCCCTCATGGGATGTCGGAGAGTGCGCTTGATCAGCTGGGGGCCGCCAAACTTCAGCACGCGCATGCCCAGCAGGTCCGTGCCGCCCTTGCGGCGGATGGTGCGACCATAGCGTCCTATGCCAGAAAGAACGGACTCGACGAAACGCGCCTGGGAAGGATACTTCGAGGTGACGTGATCATGAGGGTCGAGGACATGGTCAATGCGGAACGTAACCTCAAGCTGAGGGAACGGCGCGCTGCCGCCGGGGAGGGCCCGGCCCAGCGCTGACGGTTCAGCGCGGCGCGGCGACCGCATCTCGCAGCGCGTTCCGGCACCACCGGAGGTCGGGTTCCCGAGCGAACCGGAGGAATCGGTCCAACGCTTCGGGCGATTGCAGCCCGGCAGCAATTATCAATGGCACGAGCGGGGTGCCGGCTTCCAGATGCTGCACGATCCAGGTCGCGTGCATCCTCCGGGCCTGCAACTGGATCTTGCCTTCCGCCCGTGAGACGAAGTCCGTGATCAGATTCCGGTTGCCACCGGCGTGCTGCTCGCGGAACGCCCACGCCTCGTCCTGACATGCGCCTACTCGTTCAACGAGGGCCCGTTCCCATTCACGCAGCACGGGAACCACCCGGGCTCGCTCGCCACGCACCGTGATGAGTACGCCGTCGTCGTCGGCTCTGATGTCTCCGATCGTGAGGTTGACGATCTCTCGTCCTGCCAGGCCGGCGCCGAGTCCGAGGGCGAGTAGCGCCTCCGCGTTCGACCTCCTTTCGGCAGTGGTCTGGGCGGTTGCCCAACTCTTCAGGGTCACCACCTCCCGGGCGGTGTACGGCGCCGACGGATCCGATCCGCCTAGCGGCCGCAAGACCGGCGGTGCCGCCGCGTCGAGCAGCGCCTCCGAGATCCGGAGGAGCCGGGAGCGCAGGGTGCTTCGGCTTGCCTTGCTCCCGTATTGCGTCAGGCCGACGGCAATGAACCGCTCGATCGTGCGAACGGCAAATATCACGTCGCGTTCGAGGGGCATGGCTGCCGTCTGCCACGCCCACAAGGTCAGCGGGGTCGCCGCAGCGTACAGTTCCCTCTCGGAGTAGACCGTCCCCGGTGCAGCGTCAACGACAGCGGCGCGCACGAAATCCCCGATGTGGTTCCAATACCCTGCATCCATCCGGGGCAGATAGGTCGGCTCGTCGTGATTCACCGGGTATCCCCCTGTTTACGACGGGAGCACTGCACCGCGCCCGGTGCTCCGCCGGGGACTGACTGCCGCTTCTGGGCGGCGGTTTGAGACTCTTTGAACGCCGCGAGATCAGCCCGCGTGGGTCCAGCCTCAATCAGGCACGACACCGTCGGCTCCCGGCAGCTCATCACGGCTTATGGCTTCTATGGCGGCCACGAGCGAGGTCTGGGCCCAGAAAAAGTCAACGTCCTCGTCCCAGCCGTCGGTGTACATGGTCCATCGGCCACGGGCACCGACCCGGAGAGTGTCGATCGACCGTAGAGGACGGGTCCGGTCATTAATCGTCGGCGGTGCGCCGGCCCCACGTACCCGGGTCACGGTGCCCAGCTCGAGGTCAAAATAGTGGCGGCTGTCCCGCGTTACGACGCGCCACGCGCCGCCCTCATCTCCACGGAGTTCCCTCACGCGGATTGGTTCAACTGCCGGGTCGTCCATCGTCGGTCCTTTCTGGTTGGTGGGTGTCCGGTACGACGGGGGCGCCGTTCCGGTAGAGGAATTCCAGGCCGAGGGTGGCGGTATTCAGGATCGTCAGGTTCACCCGGTTCTTGCCGTTCGTGTCGAGCACGACAACGCGGGTGGGGTAGGCGGCCCCGGGCACGGTCAGCACCTGGTCGTGGAATTGGTGGTAGTGGCCTCCGAGGGTCAGTCGGGGGCGGGTTTGCAGGACGGCACGGCGAAACATCACCCGACTTTCCGTTGCGTACCTGATGTCGTCCGTCGAGAAGCCCAGGTCCCGGGCGCGTCTGTCTAGATCGGGCTCGTCCATCAGCGGCGCTTCATGTCCGACTAGGACATCTGCGCGTTCGGTGCCCAGGCGCCGCAGGTCGCCTTCAGTGATCTGCTCCTCGGGCCACCATGAAATGCCCTCTTTTCGGAGTTCGCGGTCTATGCTGTTGGCTCCTCCGAGGGTGGCGAGGGTGAAACGTCCGCCGATCTGGGTGCGATACGCGCGGGGGAGGTGGGCGATGTTGGCCGTGATCCAACGGATGCCGTCGGGATCGACGGGATACTTCAGGATCTTGGGGTGCCAGTCGTGATTACCGTCTAGGAAATACATGGCTATCTGATGCCGGGCCAGGGCGCGCGAGATCTTGTTGAGGTCGATCTGCCAATTCCGGCCAGGCCACAGCACGCCCCAATCGCCCAGTTGCACGATGACGTGCACGCCGCGGTCAGCCAATGTCTTGAACGCTTGAAGGGCGTGCTCGATGTCCCCATGCAGGTCTCCCATGACTCCGATCCGACGCACCGTGGACAGAGTCTGCACGGCGTACGGCGAATACGCTGAGCTGGGTGCCGGGCGGTGCGTCCGAAAGAGTGGGGACAGGTCGTTGCGGGGGTCGCGATCCGGAGGGGTCGCCTCGCCTGCGTTCATGGTTCGAACTGCGGGATGACGCGGTAGTTGATGTAGTCGCCGACGAAGTGCACGGTTTCGATCTCGGCGGCGCTGAGTTCCCGTGCCGGCTTCACCAGCTCGATGCTCACGATGGGGGCGCTGACATAGCGGCCAGTGACCTGGCTGGCGGACACGACTCCAAGGGGGCTGCCGATCTCGACCGGACCGATCCCGGAAAAGCTTAACCACTCGTGGTCGCCAGGAAGCTGGCGAGCCGCCGGGCCCGGGGTCCGCCGGTAGGCGCGCAGGTCGCCGTCGATGAGGAGGACCGAGCCGTGCTCTGTGGTCAGCCGGGTGATGCCCGACGAGCCGGGCACCCCATCGGACGGCGCTTGTCTGCGGATCATGCTTCACCCCGTTCGCTGTCGAGATCTGGGGTTATGCGCTCGATCGCGGTCACCGGCGAGCTGCGGCGCGTCGTCGCATCCACACCCGGAACGGCCAGGTCAATGAGCAGCTGCATGGAACGGCCGACCGAGCACTCCACAACCCTCAGCAAACGGACGGTGGAACGATCACGGCGCAGACTGTGGACCCGGTCGGGATCATCCGCCGCGGGAATTCGGCACATCTCGTGTCGGTCGAGGTCAAGCCAGTAGGTCGAGCCGGACCGGGTTCGGATCCTGAACTGCCCGGTGACCTGGTCCATCAGGGTGCTCATCGAGAGCATGAGCCAACCTCCGTGCAGCTGCGCAGCCGGACTGGGCGGACAGGACCTGACCTGTCGACGGTGGGCGTCGTCGCCACGGGCCCGTGCACCCAATCCCGACCCGCGACGCCCTGAGTAGTCGCACCTTGATGGGGCATTCGCGAACCTCCCGTGTCACTCGACTGCTCGAGTGAACTGTCGGTACAGGGACGCTAGCCGGGGATTCCCATCGTGCGGGTCCGTGCAGGAATACACCTTCCGGCACACCGCGAGACTCGTCCCGCGCATGACCTCTCCGACACCGCACGCCGTGCGGGTCGGAAAGGGAAACCATGCCCAATCAGAGCCCCGTGGAACAGCTCCACGCCGAATACGCACGGCTGCACGACCAGCCTCCCTCTACCCTTACTGAGGACCAGAGACGATCGCTGACCTTCTACAACGGTGAAATGGAATCCCGCAGCGCCGGCGAGATCCCCGACACCGTCCCTCGAGACGTCGCCAACTGGATCCGCAACGTGTTCGCGCTGGAGGCCTTTGTTCGCTGTCAGGGCCGCATGCCCCGCGAAAACCGCCGCCTCCCAGAGGGCGCGATCTCCGCCGTGGAGAAACAGCGCGCTAACAGTGTCCGCGCGCAGCGCCGCGCATTCATCGCCGGGCGCCTCAGCACCTACCAGGCGCGCCGGCTGCTCTGCGTCCCCGGGTTCAGTTTCCATCCGCTGGAGGACGTCTGGCAGGCGACCCGCGTCGCGTATGCCGACTTCACCGCCACACAGGGGGCGCACCGAAACTTCGCAGCACAGACCCGTCCGAACGGGCCCTCGCGGGGTGGGCCGCGAAAATGCGCTTTGCCTACCGGGGCGGCACTCTGTCCGCAGACAGGGTCGAGACTCTGACGGGTCTGGACTTCTGGACCTGGGGCGCCCCGTCCAGCCGGGACTGAGTTCCCGTGCCGGAATACAGTTCGGACTGCTCTCCACCGGCCGACGGTGGCCCGGTGCAGGATCAGACCATGACGAATGGCTTTGACGGCGACGGGCGCGCCACGAGCGGGTCACAGCACCGTTCGGACGAGACTCGCTCGGCGGGAGCGGCGGCGCCTTCGCCGCAGCTCGCTCGGGCCGTTCGTGCAACGGCAGAGGTGTGGCGGCGGTTGGAGGAAGAGTTTGGTCTCCTGACCAGCGGTGAGGTTGCCGAGCTGCTGGGAGTCACGCCCGCTGGTCCGAGCTGGGTGGCTGCGCAACGGAAGGCTCGCAAGATCATCGGCGTGCGCCGGGGGAACACCTACCGGTACCCGGGCTTCCAATTCGACCACCAGACGGTCCTGCCCGTGATCGCACCCTTGCTCGAGCTGGCACGCGCCAACGGGTGGTCGAGCGACGATCTGACCCTCTGGATATTCGGCCCCACCACATCTTTCGTTCAGGAAGATCGGCCGGTCGACCATCTGCGGGAGCCCGAGGCGGTCCTGGCCACCGCGACGCTGACCATGGAAGCCTTGTGGTGACCGGCAGCGACCCGTCTCACCGGGCGGATGAGCCCACGCGTTCCGCGCTCGAGGCCACTGACGTCGAGAACGCCAAGCTTGGACGTCGCTCTTCGGCCGCGAAAACACACACTCAAGCCACGTGGGAGTCGACCGTGGGACCCTTCTACGACGGCGCGAGCCTGATGCGCCTGCTCGCCATATCGACGGAGGAGTTGGACCGGGCGTCGAATGCCGGCGAGATCCTGCGCACCCGAACAGCCGACGGCACCGACCTCTACCCGAGCTTTCAGCTCAACGCCTCAGTAGAGCGCTTAGCGGGGCTGCGCGAGGTGTTGACCGTTTTGGACCCGGGGCTGGATGATCCGTGGGGCGACGCCCTTTGGCTCACCGCGGTCGTCCGGCGATTCGAGGGCCGCTCCGCCGCAGAGTTGATGCGGAATGGTGAACTTGAACCCGTTCTTGCTGCGGCGCGACAAGATCGGACCACGTGGGACCGGTAGTCGGACGGCGGTCCCGACCGGCGTTACAGCCTCGCCGAGGCAGCGGACTGGGGTCGGACCAGGTGATCTGCGGCCCTCTCTGTCAACCTTGGACAAGGCACCGGGATCGTCCCGAATAGTGTTGTAGAGGGCGGGGAAGGAGTTCCCCTTGACGAACGCAGTGATGACAGGGCCCAGCTCGACCGGGCAAGCTGTAGGGATGGAAGATGTTCCCGATCCTCAGGTTCCCGAGCGTGCTCGGCGGCGAACCTACACCGCCAAGTACAAGTGCGACATTCTGACCGAGTACGACTGCCTCA
>NZ_SOGM01000001.1:0-47710 GCF_004403545.1 Cryobacterium sp. TmT2-59
ACAGGGTTTAACACCCTCCGCCTTCGATTAACAGCGTCCACGCCGGGCCAGTCCGATCTGACTAGACGTGTACCGCTACCGACAATCGATTAGGACTCACTCATCTAGCGGGGCGAGCACCGTCGCCGATGCTGGTGATTCCATAGATCAGGCTCCCGCTTGCGCTGGTGACAAGGAAGGCACCGAGGATATCGAGGCCACGGCCCCTGCGGAGAACCGGCACCGCACGGACAACGAATGGCAGTAGCACCGCGACGACAACTCCAACGGGCACGTTGATGAAGAAGATCCATCGCCAGCCCGGACCATCCGTTAAGATTCCGCCGATCAGCACGCCTACGGCAGCACCGACGGCACCGACGGCGCCCCAGGCCGCGAGAGCTCGGTGGCGGTCGGCACCCGTGAAGCGGCTAGTCACGGTTGCCAGCGCCGCCGGGGAGAGCAGTGCGGCACCGACGCCTTGCACGGCACGCGTAGCGAACAGCGATGAAGCGTTGTCGGCGAACCCCGCGAAGAACGACGCTGCGGTGAACAATGTCAACCCGATCAGGAACATGCGCCGCGAGCCGAAGAGGTCAGCGAGCCTTCCTCCGAAGAGCAGTAGCCCGCCAAACGGAATGACGTATGCGGTAATGGCCCACCCGGAGAGCGCACGCTCGAGGCCGAGCTCGGCACCCAGCTGAGGCAGTGCCACATTCAGAACGGTGACATCGAGGATGAGCATGAACTGCGCCGCGGCCAGCAACACTAGCGCCAGCCATCGCGCGCGGGACGGCCGCTCGCCCGGCGCTGCTGAGGAAGGGACGGGATTATGAGTTCGGGTCGGGTGCGCCATGCGTGCTCTCTCTTAAGTCGTACATGTATGTTTGATTTCAAACGTATCACGTACACTCGTGTTTGAGATAGAGGCGATTTGTGCAGGAGTTCCTCGGGCTGGGCGAGCGGTTTAGGGAGCCGGGTCGACTCGGCGAGGTCCGCGGTCGCCGGGTCCCCCGCATCGCCATAGCGGACGGCCTTGGAGAGAATGGCGGGGGTCTTGATGTCCTCGGCGAGGCCGCGAATTGCACCGTCAGTCGACACGCGGGAGCGAGGTGTCCCAACGAGCGCTAGCCATCCCGTGCCCATCCCGACCAGCGGCTCGATCGCCGGTGCCAGTGGTCGATGGCAGGCTTGCCAACTTCGTCAACACCTGCCAAACGACCATCCGCCTTAACCCCGGCGGATGGGCCAACTCCACTCAGAGAATCTGTCAGCGACCTCCGCCTGTCGTAGGTAGACCTTGTCAGTGTCAGAGCCCGGACCTACACTCCCCATATCGAATGAACGTTCGATTGCAGGGGTTGGAGGTACGGATGGAACAGAGCTTCCCGCACCTCCACGTCGCCTCCGCGTACTCCCCGCACTACGGCGTGACCATGCCCGAGGCCCTCGTCGACCAGGCGGCCGCGGCCGGCGCTGACTTCCTCGGCCTGACCGACCGGGACGGGCTGTACGGGGCGGTCAAACACGTCCGGGCGTGCGCGGCCGCCGGGATCCGGCCGGGCCTCGGCGCGGACCTGGCCGTCCACGATGATGAGCACCGGCCACTTGGCCGGGTGACCCTACTCGCCCACGGCGCGGATGGCCGCGGCTATGGAGCGCTCTGCCGGGCCGTGAGTTCCGCGCACGAGGCAGGCCGGGTGCCGAGCATTGACCGCCGCCGGCTCGCCACCTGGGCGGAGGGCCGCACCCTGACCGTGCTCCTCGGGCCGCTCTCTGATGTGGGGCTCGCGGTAGAACGCCGAGACAATGCCGAATCGGTCGCGGGGTTGCGCGCGTGGCTCCGCGTCATGCCGATCGGCTCCGTCACCCTCGAAGTCGTCTGCCACCTCGCACCGACCGGGCAACGCGGGTCCGTGGCCGCGGCCACCCGGATGCTCGGCCTCGCCGAGGACACCGGCACCCCAGCCATCCTCTCCAACGCCGTCCGCTACGGCGAGCCGGGCGACGCGACGACCGCGGACCTCGCCGACGCCACCCGCCTCCTCACCCCGCTCACTCAACTCGAGGAACCGCAGGCGAACGGGCAAGCCTGGCTGAAAGACGCACAGCACATGCGCCGGGTCGCGCGGATGGTTGTTGACGCCGGCGCCCGGAACCCCGGCGCCCTCGACCAACTCCTGCGAACCACAAAGGAGTTGGCGGATCGGTGCGCCCTCGACCCGGCCGCAGACATCGGACTCGGCACACCCCGGATGCCGGAAGCGTCGATCATCGGTGTCGTTGGCGACCCGGTCGCTGAACTGTGGCGGCGGGCCCGGCACGGCATCGACGACCGCTACGCCGGCACCACCCTCGCACACGCCGCACACGAGGAACTCGCACATGAGATGGAGACGGTCGAGCACCTCGGGTTCGCCGCGTATTTCTTGACCGTGGCCCGGGTTGCCGACCTGATCCGGGGCATGGGCGTCCGAGTGCAAGCCCGGGGGTCCGGTGTTGGCTCCGTCCTTAATTACGCGCTCCGCACCTCGTCGGTCGAGCCGATCGAGAACGGCCTCATCTGGGAGCGGTTCCTCTCCCCCGAACGCCAGACCCTCCCCGACATTGATATCGACGTCGAATCCGCGCGCCGCCACGACATCTACCGGGAAGTGTTCCAGGTCTTCGGCGCCGACCGGGTGTCACTGATGTCGATGACCAACGCCTACCGGGGGCGAGGCGCCGTCCGGGACGCCGGGCTCGCCCTCGGCATGCCCGAGGACCAGGTCGCGGCCATCGCGAAGCAGATGTGGCGATTCAACGCCCGCGACTTCCGCCGCGCCCTCGAGGAGAAACCCGAACTCGCAGACCTCGCCGTGCAGGTCCGCGAGTCGCAGCAGCTGGACCAGCTCGTGGACCTGACCGCGAAGCTCGACCGGCTCCCCCGCCACATCAGCGTCCACCCCTGCGGCGTCATCCTCTCCGACACATCTCTCCTCGACCGCACCCCGGTGCAACGCTCCGGGATGGGGCTGCCGATGTCCCAGTTCGACAAGCACGACATGGACCCGATGGGACTGATCAAGCTCGACATCCTCGGCGTCCGCATGCAGAGCGCGATGGCCTACGCGATCGAGGAGCACCGGCGCCTCACCGGCGAGACCATCGACCTGGACCGCGTGCCCCTTGACGACGAACCCACCTACGAAATGCTCCGCACCACCCGCACCCTCGGCGTCTTCCAGCTCGAGTCGCCCGGGCAGATGGAGCTGATCGGGAAGCTCCAACCGGCAGTGTTCAATGACCTGACCGTGGAGATCAGCTTGTTCCGCCCCGGCCCCATGCAGGCGAACATGCCCCTGCAGTATCTGAAGGCGCGTCACGGGGAAGTCGCACCCGACCACATGCATCCGCGGTTCAAACCCTTCCTCGCCGAAACCAACGGCGTCGTCGTCTTCCACGAACAAGTGATGCGACTCTTCGACGAGCTGACCGGCTGCGGGATGGGCAAGGCCGACGTGTTCCGCCGGCACCTCGGCAAATCCGGCGACCTCGCCGAGATCGAAACATACGTGCGGGAACAGGCCGCCACCCGCGGGTTCCCGGCGCCCGTCGTCGACCGAGCGTGGAAGGTGCTGTCCGGGTTCGGCAGCTTCGGATTCGCCAAAGCACACGGGGCCGCGTTCGCCCGCACGACCTATGAGAGCGCGTGGCTGAAAACGCATCACCCGGCAACGTTCTTCGCCGGGCTCCTCACCCACGACCCCGGCATGTGGCCCAAAGATCTCATCGTCGCCGAAGCCCGCAACCTCGGCGTCCCCGTCCTCGGCCTCGACGTCCAAAAATCCGCACTGGACTACCGGGTCGAGCAACTGGGAGACGGGCAACTCGCCATCCGACTCGCCCTGCCGGAACTCGCCGGATCCAGCGCGCTCGAGCGGCAGCGCATCGCCGAGCATCAACCGTTCTCATCCCTGCAGGACTTCCGGGACCGGGTGCGGCCGCGCCGCCGCACGTTCGAAGCGTTGGCCCGGGTCGGCGCCCTGGACTCGTTCATCGGCTACGACCGGGCCCGCCGCGGCGACCTGCTCGCCCACATCCAAGGCCTGGGCGGCAAAGCCCTCCCCGTCGGCCCCGACCAACTCGCCTTCGACATCGAACTGCCACTGCCCGACTTCTACCGGGCAGTCACCGCCCTCGACCTCCGCGGCCGCACCCAAACAGACGTGGAACTCCGAGACCTCGGCCTCGCCGTCAGCCAGCACCAAATGACCCGGTTCTACCCCCTCTTCAAAGAACTCGGAGTCACCCCCGCCTCGGGACTGGTCAACTTGCCAGGCGGCACCGAAGTCTTGGTCGCCGGGGTCCGCCGCGCCACCCACACACCCCCGATGCGAAGCGGCAAACGCGTCGTCTTCCTGTCCCTCGACGACGGCAGTGGGCCCGTATCCAATGTGGTGTTCTTCCACGATGCCCAAGCGCAGATCGGGGCACCCGTGTTCCGCACCCACTACGCCCTCATCCGCGGCCGAACCCGGCGCACCGGCGCCCGCGGGGTTTCAGTGACCGGCGAGCAGATGTGGGACCTGCTCGACGTGGCAGGGAAAGTCCGGGCCCGTCAGGCCGTGGAACGGGAACGGGAACGGGAACGGGTTGTGGTCGAGGAGGAGGCCGCGGACAACGTCATTCAGATGTGGAGGCAGAGGGCGTGAGGTTCCGGACTCAATTGAAAGCGGACGAGATTGGCACCTCGATGTCATCACGAGCCACCACCACGCCGTTCCTCACGATATAACACTCCACCAAGTGCCTTCCACGGAAGCTCGTGACTTCTCGGCGGTCGCGCCCGTGACTGGATTCGATGATCTGGCCGCGGACACTCTTGCGGCGCTCCGCCTCCGGACCGCGGTTGAGCACCTTCCAGCGCACGTCGAAGGGCTCCGGTACATCTGATCCAATGATCTTGAACGTGAGCTCTTTCTTTGCGGGCAGTAGACGCGACAGCCGCACGGTGTCTCTTAATGAGTGCGGCCGGAAACCGTCCTGCGTGACTGTGCAATCGATCGTTACGTCGTAGCGCACATCGAGGTAATACTGATCCTCGATGAACTCCTCAGTTTCGTCGGGGGAAGCCCCTGCGCTCAGGGACTTGAGCACATCCACGATCGGCACCGAATTCCCGAAAACGGCCCGCCATTTCTTGGACACGTTCTTTTGCCCCTCCGCTTCAATCGCCTCAACGCTGAGGTCGTATGCCTTCTTCGCCTTGCGCTGGAACTTCTTCTTGACGCGGACATGCTGACGGCTGCCCAACGCAAGGTAGCGTTCCTGGTCTGGCTGCTCGGCCAGGAAAAGGAAGAAGTCCCGGACCATCTCGTCATAGCTACTCATTGCTATCGAACGGTAATCGGGATTGGTGGTCATGAAGTTGTAGGCCAGAGTGTCGATGAGCAAGCCACCCAGCGCTACCCCGTGTTTGTTCTTCCAAGCCCGGGCGAGCTTACACAGCTGACGGAGATTGCCCTTTGTCGACAGGTTCTCCGACCGCATGGCACTGATCTCCTCACGTGGTTTCGTAATCTTCCATCCGTCGGCATACGTGTCCGGGTAGGAGAAGGACTCGTCGTCGTTCACAAACACCGGCTGCACTTCGAACATGAAGTTGGCGAACTCCACCACGACGACGAGCCGGTCCACCGTCACCGACGTGCCGGGATAGCGGGCCTGGATGGCCTCCCTCGTCCGTGAAAGGATCCGGGAGGCGTCGCCATCACTGTTGTAGTCGCCCCGAATCGCCGGAGGCAAAATGAACAGCAAGTCGAGGTCGGAGATGCCTTTGATGGCCGTCCATCGACCATAGGAGCCGACCATCAACTTATGGTTCGTCGAATCGTCCAAGTACCGAAACTCCCTGTTGAGAACCTTCGTGATTTGGTCCCGACGCATCGCCAGCGTTCCGCTGTTGTCGACACGGAGGTTGTCGAGCAGTCCGTCGAAAATTTCACTTACCTGAGACAACGGGTACTTCTCTCTCAAATCGAAGTTCAGCGGGGAGTAGGTGGTCGATCTCGCTCCCGGAAAAAGTAAGTTCCGCGTTGAACTTCAGCGCCTTCTGCGCTCGCGCGTATGCTTCAGGCGTCGTGCGCGGCGCGTCTGCTGCGGCCTCCTGCGCTATGGCCTGCAGGCGGTCGCGCGTCTCTCGTCCTTGCTCGACGGATACCGACTGCGCTGTCAGGTCGACAATCAGCGAAAAGTAAGACTCACGTATGTTCCAGAACTTCGCTGCCGCCTCACGGTGTTGTTGCATGCCTTCACCATGCTGAAAGGTCTTGTCGCTCAGGCTTGCCGCAGAGACCAGCACCGCAATGAAGGATGTGGCCAGAGCGGCCCACTGACGGTCTAGAACGACGCCGAACAACGAGACGAGAAAGGCGCCCGAACTAATTGCGGTCAGGGCCACTTTGATGCACCTCTGCCGTCGGTCGAGCCCAAAGCAAATATCGGCCTGCTTTTCGTGCGTCTTGTGGGTGTACGCCGCCCTCCCATAGATTTCGCGTATTTGCGCAAGCAATAAGTCTCGATCGCGCGGAACGTCGGTGACGCTACTGTTTTCGGTCATCTGTGAACTTCCCCCCATGAGCGACGGGACGGACCGAGGGATTCTCGATCGCGCCGGCGGCATTACCTGCTGACGGAAGTACCGCGCCTACTCTGATTTCAAACTAGAGGAGACCTCCGACACCCCTGACCTGCCTGTGCTAATCGTGAGTCGGAGATGCGCCGAAGGCGAATCTCAACCGATCAGATTAGTCAGAGGAGTCTCACACCCATTGGGACATGACGTCTCGCATATACTTCTGCTACTTCTGCTGGAATTGTTGCCCATGCCATTTGTAATGAAACACCCAGGAGCAGAGCGACCAAGCTGATCATATGGAACCAGACACAATATTTGACGCGGCAATCGCTAGCTTGTCTCGCAACAAGCTCCATATAGCTGACGCTCCGATCCTTGTCCCGCCGAAACCCGGCCTCTATGCGATCTACGGCGATGCATCTGTTTGGACGACACTAGGTGTTACATCCACCGTGGACAGTGGGCCCCTCTACGTGGGCAAGTCCGAAGATGATCTTCTCGCGCGCGAGGTGTTCACCCATTTCAACGCAAGTGCCGCCCGGAAGCCCGCCACCGGATCATCGACCGTGCGCCGCTCTTTTGCTGCCCTCCTGCGCACCGAACTGCACCTGCAAGCGCAGGCGAGGAACCCCCTGAAACCCGCCGACTTCGCCAGCTACGGCCTCGTCGGAAATGGAGACCTAGACCTCACGGTCTGGATGGCCCAGAATCTTGAACTCGCCATCTGGGAGAAGCCCGAGATTCCAGGGTTTGCGCTCAAAGACATCGAGACGCAGGTCATTCAACATTGGGACCCGCCCATCAACATTCACAAGGCGCCGACCAGCCGACGCCAGTTGAAAGCTCTTCGGGCGCTACTCGCACGGGAGGCCCGCGTGCGGTCCAACGTTAGCGGGACGTTCAGTGTTTGAGTTTGAGCCGGCAATGCAGGATATTGCACGGTGGCCAAGTCACGGTCTCGGTCCGCGGGTCGGTCCCACTGCACCATCAGTGGCGCCGATACTCTCTGAGCATGACCACCACCACCGAAGCAGTCGAGCTGGAACCTTTGCGCGGGCCTCGCCACGGTGAAGAACGGATGTACGACCTAGCTCTCAGTCTGGGCCGTGCAACTGGCCGCCAATACCCCTGGATTTGGGATTCGCCACAGGAGATCGGTGAAAACGTCTATGCCAGGACGACCCCATCGATTCTTCAAATCGGTGGCCCCGTACCGACGCGCACCATGTACCGTATCGTCACTTGGGCCACGTTCCTTCTACTCGTAGCTTCGATCGTCAGCCTGTGGATGTGGCTGTCCGGCATGCCGATGGATGCTCGACCTGCTCACGCCCGCTGGCTGTTCCTTCCGCTCGCACTCGTGATCGTGTGGGGTCTCACTTATTTCCTTGGCCGAGGGATCTTGGATTCCGTCGTGCGCAAGCGAATCGCCCGACTTGATTGGCTGGCGGAGGTCGCCTGCCGGACCGCGTTCGGTGGCATCGAAGAACGCCAGGCTACGGCCTACGAGTACCTCCCTGGTGAATCCGGTGAAGCGTTCGACCCAAAGGGACCAGCACCACTCCCACAGCCGTACGGTGCCTCCGGTGCGGGAGCGGCAGAACTCGCCGCGTCATGGATGCGATTCCTCGGCGCCGGTGACGCTCGGAGCATGGACCCGACCACCGGCACTAACGCTCAATCGACGAACTATGTGTCGCGTGTAGATAGCGGCGCTGACCTAACAGAGGTCACCGGGGTCCGTGAGCTGGCCGGAGGGGCTGCCGTAGCGAAGCGCCGGGCACTTTTCTTCTCTGCCGCTGGTTTCACCGACGAAGCACGGCAGTTCGCCGACGTGGCCGACATCGCTCTGTTCGTTTTTGACGCGACCGCCGGGACTCTAACCGGTGCTAATTTCCTCGGCGAAGCGGTGTTCCGAACCGGTCTTTGAGGCCCATAAAGCTTGTAGCGGTGGCGGTGGAACGCCGGTGAGCTATCCGAGTGGACGTCGTTGAATTCGATCAATCACCGCGCCCAGGCCGGGTTCAGATGACATGGCAAGACGTAACCTCGCTACCCGGGCAACTTTTCGAGCATCGTCGACGGTCAGCCTCTCCGTCGGCATGCGCTCAATGACCTCCTGCATCGCAAACTGCACAACCACCGACTCGACGGGCACACGCGGTTTCCCCCGATGAGCCCTAGCCCGGTTCTCCATCTCCGCATCAACGACAAAACGTTCACTATTACGGTGGACATTTGTGACGACAGCTTTCACGAGGCGGTCGAACTGCTCCTGCCGCTCTTCGCGTGGAACCACTGCCTTCGCGGCACGCACGGCCGCGGCGACGTCGCGGCTGGTCAGCAGGTCGACGCGGCGCATTCGTTCTGTAACCCGTTCGACAGCTCGGGCGTACACGATGTTCTCAACCGAGACCGGTGGGAGGCCCATGCGCGTCCTGGTCGCCACGTATGATTCGGCGAACTCCCGTGTGCGGGTACCATTCTGGCGCATATGTTCCGTCAGCGATTCGGCGAAGACAGTGAACTGCCGCACATGCTCGGGCAGCGTTGGGTCACGGAAATACGCGTCGGCTTCGCGTTCGTTGGTCCGACGTTCAGCGGCGGTAGCCAGGTGAAGTTGCCTCGGCGGAAGGCCTGCTCGACTGAGCGTGCGCTTGAGACGTTTCGCCGCAGCGTTGGCTTCGAGCTCCGCCTGGTAGATCTCGGGGTCGGCACGACGGATGCGCTGCACCTCGGCGCGGCGCTCCTTGTTGCGCTCGGCCCACCGTTTGTGAGCTTGCTTCGTGCGGTCAGGGTCAGGGTCGGCATCCCGTCTGGCAGCGGCGCGGGCGTTCACCTCGTCGCGGTGGTTGGCGTAGTAGCGGTTGTAGTACTCCCTGACCTTCTCGCGGTTCTCCTCCACCCACCGCTGCTGATACTTGCGCACGCGATCGGGGTGCGCTTCTCGCCAGCGTTTCGCACGCTCTCTTCCGCTATCACGCAGCTCGACCTGGCGTCGCTGGCGTGCCGTTGCTCGACGCATCGAGTCGCGATTGAGCTGGCGTGCTCGCTCGAGGTGCTCCGCCCGCCAGCGCCGATTCATCTCGCGAACCCGGTCGCGGTTCGCCTCAACCCACGTGCGCCTGGTCTCAGCGTGTCGATCCGGCTGCCTATTGCGACTCTCCTCGCCAATGACGTGATCGTGGTCAGGCGGCTGACTCACCAGCGCCTTCCGCGGCGCGGTGTTCTCGTCGAATGGGCCCTTCATGTTCGCTGCTACTCAGTGGGCGGCGGCGCCAGCTCGATGACGAGGGCGAGAAGTTCAGAACGATGCGCCGTTGGATTCGTGATCACGCGGCCAACGGCGATCCGGAGCCTCTCGGCGTCTTCATCTGGAATTCCGGCAACGGGCACCATACAGTACTCAATGTCCTTCTGGACGCTGTAGTCGCCATCGTCGACCGCGATCTCCGGATAGTAGAAGAGCGCGGCAAGCGCGGTGCGACTGAGCAGGTCGTCGAACTGCTCCTGCGGGATCGTCATAGTGAAGCCTCCTGCCGACGTAGTCGTGTGCGTCAATCCTGCCGCAAGTAAGAGGTGCGCCAGCGATGATTGGAAGGGCGAACCTGACCGAGACTCCGACCCGACCAACAGGCTGGTGCAGACTCAGGCACGCATCGACGAAAGCACCAGCTCCGTCGATTGCTCGAGCCCGACGTCATTGCGGAGCACGGTCGACGTCGCTCGACGTCGAGCCTGAGCTTCACGGCCACGCACCCGAAACAGCCGGATCAGGGTCACGGGCCCGGCCACAAGAAGCTTGAGTGCGTTCCACATGAACAGCAGCGCGAGCACGTTCAGCCAGCCCGAGCCGCCGGCTTCGACTAGCCCGGCGCAGAAGACCGACGCGAACGCGTATGGGACAGCGAGCAGCATCATCGGAACGCCCCACTTGAGACCGCGCCGGGTGTGGATCGCGTCAAGGACGATATTGGTGGGCATGAACCGCCGCACGGCGTAGTGGGTACGGGCGGTCACAGCCCAGATGAGTCCGAACATGCTGCAGCCTTTCAGGAGTTCGGCAACAAGAACCTGGAAGGACTGCCCGTCGAACGGGAGTCATGCCATCGCAACAAGCGGTGGCGCGAAATAGAGATTGCCGAGGAGAAAAGTCTAGAACTCGATGCCGGTGGGCGGAAGACCCGCTGTGACAGTCTGTCTGGGTGCCCCGTAGGCGTTGCGTTCTTGGGTGAGACGCTGCGCTGCATCGAGCGCGACACGAGCGCGGGCTGCATCAAGCCTCTGTGCCGTCGCCTCCGGTGCTGGCCCAAGCGCCCGTGCGCTGACAACGCCGTAGCGGTCCCGATAGGCCGCGACCGCACAAGCGTGCTGTCGCCACTCGAGGGCCGCCGATCCCCGCGGCGCATCCCCGAGGGCTCGAGTCCAGGTCTCCCCTGCGAGCAGCGCCCGGTCGAGGACGGCGCTCGCTCGCGACTCGATCAGCTCACTGCGCTCGTCAAGGGCCTGGCGCATGGCAGCATCCATCGGCCCGATGGCCTTGGGGAAGAGCCCGGCGACGAGGCGAGGCATCCTGTGCGATCGACCCGCTCCGGTATCTCGAGCGACTACCGATGCGACTCGGGCTCGAAGCACGGCCGCGATGTCCTGGGCATCCGTGAACCCGCGTGCCGCAACGACACGCGAAAACAGGCTCGCAAGGTCGAAATGGTGGGCCTCGGCTCGCCGGAGCTCCGCAGTGAACGGACCGAAGGCATCCGAGTCGACGACCTGGTCAGCCTGATCAGGCGGGAGGCCACTCTCGCGCACCAGCGACGCCCACCTGTCGTGCTGCGCTGCGGCCGCAATGGTTTCGTATTCCGCCGCGAGTTGTTCGATGGATCCCCATGCGTCCTGCTCCGCCGCGATCGTCTCGTGTGCGGACAGTTCGGCGCCGACGTGATGCAGAACACCGTAGAGGGTGCTGCGTGCCGTCGCGTCAGCATCCTCGCCGGGGCGTGGCCCAACGTGGGCGACATCGGGTCGGTCGATGGCGACGTAGGCGGAATTCGCCTCGCGGCCTCGTGTCATCGCGACGTAGAGGTTCTCTCGCGTCATGCCAGACGCGACGACGACGTGCGCCGTGTCGGTCGTGATTCCCTGCGCACGGTGCGAGGTGATCGCGTAGCCGAGTTCGACGTGGCGCCCGACATACTCAGAGGGAAGCAGCACGGTGCTCCCCCACCGGCGGCCGTGCCGTCGCACTTCGATCGAGCCGTTCCGGTGGACGCCGATTACGGCCCACCGGTCACCGTTGCGCACCCAGGTTCGGGCTGAACGAAGCGAGCGATCGTTGCGGCGCGTGATGATCGTGTCACCGACAGCCGCCTGGGTTCCGTCATGGAGCGCAACTTCGCGCAGCGCATCGACGCGACCCTCCAGGATCAGTTCGGTGCGGGCTCGCACGTTCAGCGACGCAACCGCCTCGGTCGAGTCGCTGATCAGAACTGTGGCTTTGCCTGCTCGGGTATCTGACCGCCAGGCCTCGTACGCGGCATCCGCCATCGCTTCAGTGCTGCCATCGCGCACGCGATCATGAGCGATATACAGGTCGATCGACTCGGGGTTGCCCTGGCGCAGGCCGAGGGATGCCGTCTTCTCCCACACGTGGATGAAGCGGTGCACGTCGATGAGTTCGGGCGCATCTCCTCGAGCGTGGACCAGCAGAGACAATGCGCCGCCAGCATCGACCGACTGGAGCTGGGCGTAGTCGCCGACCAGGAGAACTTTCGCGCCAGCATCCGCGGCGAGGGCGCTGACCCGGTCCAGGGACAGGGTGCCAGCCAAGGATGCCTCGTCGATGATCACGAGCTGACCGGCGTGGAATGTCGCGCCGTTTACGAGGTGGTTCTGCCACCACTTCGCCAGGTTCTCGGTCGTGATGCCGAGGTCTTCCGTCAGCACCTGCGCGGCGGCGGCCGAGGGAGCGAGCCCGACGACTGAGCCCGCTCCATGAGCTGCTTCCCAGGCCCGTCGGAGCGCGTTCATCGCGGTCGTCTTGCCGGCACCGGCCGGCCCAACCAGGACATCGATGACTCGTCCAGAGCCGGCAATTGACGCGAGCGCCTCGAGCTGGTCATCGGCGAGCACTCCGCCACCGGGCAACTGCGTGCGCGCGGCCGAACGTAGTGTTGTCGCCGAGACTCGTGGTCCGGTCTCGTCGGCGGCGCGCTCGAGCAGCCGCGTCTCTGCATCGAGAAGCTCGGTGGAGCTGAACACGATGGAGTGCTTCGGGCGGAAGACCGACCTGCCATCAGCCCGTTGGAATTCAGCCGGACTAGACGCGAGCTCGGGCGGGGTGATCCGCAACGATGCAACCTCGGCGGCGTCAACGACGAGCCCGATGATGGCCTCTCGATCGGACGCTGACCAGAAACGGTGTTGCATCGTTTGGCGGGCTGCCTCGGCCGTGAGATTCCAGTGCCGCCAGGTAGAACGCTTCTCGCTGACCGCCTTCATGACACTCAACCCGAGTGCATCAATTGCCGCCCGAGGCAGGTCCTCTGCGCGTAGGACCAACACAGGCGGGTGCACGGATGCGACGCCCGCCAGCGTCGCCACATCATCACCAAGCACACGCTCGGCGCGTTCTCGCCACGCCGCAGTGAGTTCGGCGAGCGAGCGCACTTCCTTTGCGGGCCGCGTGGAGAGGGTGGCCTGAGCGCGTAGCTTCATGATCGTCACCGGATTCGGACGACGACCGTACCGGTTCACGTAGGCCTCGATCAACTGGTCAGTTTCGACGTCAATGTGCCGGGACCTCGTGGAGAATTCCGCGACGAGGGCTTCGGGAACGAAGCTGATCGCCCATGCGGGGTGGCGATCTCGCCCCCGCTCCCGCGTTTCCCAATGCACGCCGAGCGATCGCGTGAGTGCATCTGCGAACAGGGTCTCGTGCATCTCGGAAAGCGCAACCACGGCCTCGTGCATCGGCCGCCCATCAAGTGAGCGCCACTTGCCGTCGAGCACGGTCTGTACCTTGTTGCTGATCACGACATGCGTGTGCAGATGAGGGTCGCCGGCCCGGCTGTCGACGTGATCGAATGCCGTGGCGATCAGGCCGGCCACATCAACTTGCGCAACGGCGCCGTCCTTTGCTGTTGAACCGGTTCTCGTCGCCGCGACCTCACGTTCCATGTAGGCGATCACCTCGGCAACGGCAGCGTGGTGGGCCTCCGCGATGCGCGCCTGTGTGGGTGCGTCTGCGATACCCCAGAGGATGCTGGCCGACTTCGGGATCGAGAAGGTGAAATCGAAGCCGGCCACAGCCCGCCGCCGGGCTCGTCCCCCGTGGACCTCGGCGGGAGACGCAGTCGACGACGCTCGCCCGACAGGGCCCACCTCGAGCCCACCCTCACCGGGGCCGTCCGAGACTCGGGCCGCGGCGGTCCCGTAGATCGGATACGCGCGCCCGAGGGGCTCGCCGGTGACCGGGTCGCGGCCCAATCCGATCAGCAGTTGCAGCTGCCCCTCCGTGACGACGTCGCCCTTGACGATGAGCTCCCCGCCGAGACTCCGGAGGCCACCGCCCATCCACCGACCCGACGGCGTGCCCTCCGCCGTGTAGTAGCGAGTCAGCGGCGTCGACAGCGACCGCTTCCCGTCACCAGCGGCGACCGTGCGAAGCAGATACTTGTACCCGTCCCCGGCACTCATCACCCGCATCGAAACCGTCACCGCACCCACCTCCGCCATCGCAACGAAGGTGCGCCACCTCGATCTGCAAGAGGCGTGGTGGCTCAGAAAGAACGGAACTTCAGGTGAAGATCTCTAAATCGCGGTAGCGCGAACTGTATCGTGCACCGAGTCGTTCTGCTGCACGGTCAATCGCCGCATCTGGAATGCCCACGTGCGTCAAGATCACGAGAGTAAGCACGATCCAGTTGGCGTCCCGAATGCCGCGCAGCAAGACACCGTCATCCCAGATGCCGCTAGAAACCGCGTGGGCAATGGTATTTCGAGCCTTGAGGAACTGCTTCGTCCATTCTTCGATGGACAACCGTGCTCGCTGCCAGACATCATCATCGACTTGTCGGATGAGCTGCTCCACTTTCGAACGGAATGTGGTTCTCCCGAGATCGCCCTTGAGCTGCGCCACAACCTCCTTCTGCGCGTGGTTCAGGCCCGTCAACGATTCCAGAGCTTCGAGAATCGGCCTAGATTCGTCGGGACTTAGTCGCGGAGCTTCTTGTTGTTGAAGCGCCGTAGCGACTGACTCAATTGCCGCAGAGCTGAGAATCACGTCCGCGTCGACATATCCAGGCTGGTACCGCAACCCCGCGAGGATCTGGAGGACAGGCTTCCACTCACTGTATGCCGCCCACCAACGCTCGATCGTGTGCTGAATCCAGTCACCAGCGAGTCTCAGCGAGTATTCAACCGGCGTGCGCGGCGTACGCTCAAACGGCGCGTACTTATCTCGCCCAAAGACGCTCACGGTCTGCCCGGATGCCTCAGTCGCCACTAGCGTGAGTTGCCCGCACGGCAGGTCAGCCGCGAGTGTGAGCATCGTCTGAAAGACGGCGAGCTGAGTCTCAAAGTCCTCCAACGGAACCGGCTCCAGCGCAACTAAAGTGATCGAGTTCCCTCCACTGCGTAGCTTCGCTTCCATCTGGGGCGCTCCGTCGACCTCGGGAAACAGCAGGGCCTGCGAGGGGCTCCGAGCCGCTCCGTCCTCGTGTCGGTAGGAACAGGCCGACGCCAGGTGCTCGAATGTCGCCGTCACGGTTGTGTATTGAGCATTATCCACAGCTGATCCGACCCTGAGTTCATCGACGCGCAACCCGAGGTCACCGTCGATCCCGACGATTGTTCCGCGGATGAGCGTCGGTGTCCCGTCAAGAGATGCCGTGAGGACTCGTACGCCCGTCTGGCCTGTCGCATACGAGAAGCTACGCGGCGACTTGAGTATCCACCGCCCGCCACGTTCGACAACTTCGGCTGTGCCGTCGCGTGCGCCACCACCGATCGACTCAAAAACGACCGAGGTCGATGGCCACTGAAAGTGCTCCGAGAATAGCGCCACAGATCGACCTATGCCGTGACGAGCTGCATCAGCTCGGTGTAGTCAGTGACGACGTCGTAGGTAACATCCTCGTTGTTGTTACTCAGGGTCTCGAAGAACTTGCGCGCACAGTCAATTTTGGCGCCCTCGACACCTTTAAGCTGAAGTGTCGATAGAGAGCCTTTGGTTTCAGCGACAAAATAGACGTGCTTGACGCTACCTTCTGTGAAAGCGATTGCCCAGTCGGGATTGTAGTCACCGACAGGGGTCGGGATGAAGAACCCGCGTGGGAGCTTCGCGTAGACAGCGACCTCGGTACTCGTGTCTAGCTCGGTGACGAAAGCGCGCTCAATCTTCGAGTCCGTCACCACGAAGTCGTAGACGTGTTTCTTGAGTTTGCCACCCGCCTTGCTGAAGTCCTGCGCGGTTTGATTCTCGGTGAAGATCGCCGAGTCGAACCGGTCCTCCAGCGTGTCATACGCCAGGTGCTCAACGATGACAGTCGCCTTCTGCTCGTTGATTAATCGCGCCGCCTCTGTGATGAATTGCTCCGGGTTGAGCCGGAACTTCCCGAACGTGCCCGTCGCCACGCCTCGCAAGATCGCGGCGACCGTCCGGCGTGTCAGCTGAGTCTTCTCGGTGAGCTCACCGAGCAAGTCGTACTTCACCTGCGATCCCGCGCTTCTGGTCTCGGTGTGGGTCTGCGTGGTCGACACCAGGAACCCCGAGCCGCTCGCGAGATCGTCAGCCTCCAACTTCTCTCGCTGCTGCCCAGCTTGGACGACATACTGCATCGTCGCGACGTTCAGGTGCTTGTCCAGGTGCGCGATCGACTTGCGGACAAGCTCTTCTGAGTCGAACTCGACTTGGTAGACCACCCTGTGATTGATCCGGCCCCAGAGCTCCTGGAACTCCTTCTTGGCGAAGTTGACTTCGTTGAGTGGGATCTTCTTCGGCTTGCGGTCGTCGGTGATCTTCGGTGCCGCGATGTGTAGAGCGTCAACGAGTTCGGCAACCTGGTAGAAGTACGGCTGCAGAGAGGCCGGCAACTCGGGCATCTCAGGTAATTCGGCCCGATCGAGCCACTTGTCGGTGAGGTGCTGCTCGTAGTCGACAAAGGAGTTAACCGTCAGCCAATACTGGAGTTGCTTTGCCTCGTCTGACGTGATCGTGTGAGTAGTTCCGGTAGCAACATCCTCGACGGTCTTCCCCGCAAAATACTCTGGGGTGGCCTTGCGCGGTCGCGCAGCTAGGGACTCCGAAATCTCCTTCTGGAGCCCGGCAACGAAATCGGTGTACGACTCGTCGGTAACCACCGTCAGCTCGTTGATGTCATGCACAGTGGAGGGGTTGTCCATGCGTATGCCGTGCTGGTCGACGGCGAGGCGTAGACCGCGGCCGATTTCTTGGCGTCGAGAGACAGTGTTGTCGCTCTTTTTGAGCATTCCCATGACAAACACGTTGGGGTTGTCCCATCCCTCCCGCAGTGCCGAGTGGGAAAAAAGGAACCGGACTGGCTCGTTGAACGAGAGCAGTCGTTCCTTGTCTCTGAGGATCAGGTCGTATGCGTCGGTGTCGGTGGACTGACCCTTTTCGTCACCGCGGCCGGAGACCGTGCCGTCGATCTGTTGCTTGGACTTCTTGTCGATCGAGAAGTATCCTTCGTGCACCCGTCGGACCTCATCGCGCCGCAAATACTGCTGGAACTCCTCGGTCACGTCATCGATCGCCAGCTCGCCGAGAACCTCATCGCGGATCGTGTCGAACTCCTCCTCGAATATGCGGGCGTACTCGCCGAGGGTATCTTCGCGTCCGTAGTCACGGTATTTGGCGACCTCGTCAATGAAGAACAGCGAGAGTACTTTGATGCCCTGGCTGAACAGCGCACGTTCCTTATCGAGGTGGGCGCGAATGACTTCGCGAATCTGGATGCGCCGCTTCGTCTCTTCCGTGGCGTCGCGGTCGGCGAGCTGCCCGGCATTGGCGACGTCACCGTTACTCAGCTCGATCACGTCACGATTCGCGTCGATCTCGGTGATGAACAAGCCTTTGTAAGCCTCAATGCCGTTCGATACATCGTGCAGGTTCGCACCTACATCGAGGCGCTTGACCTGACGTTTAATGCCAGTCTGGGTCTGCACTTCGATCTCGATCCGGGCGCGTGGTTTCGTGCCCTTGGCGATCTCAATAGCGTCCAGGTAGAGGTATGCGGTGGTCCCGGCCAGACCTTTGACCGTGATACCTCGCACCGCAATTTTCTTGACCAGCTTCTGGTTGTAAGCATCCAGTGCATCGAGTCGGTGCACCTTCGTGTGTTCGACCTTGTGTGTGGCCGAATAACGAAGCATCATCAGCGCATTGAACTCAGCTAAGGAGGCCAGCGACTTCTCGGCGCCGATCTTCTGCGGCTCATCGATGATCACGATCGGTCGATTGGCCCTAATGATGTCAATTGGCCTTCGAGAACCGAAGTCGTCTAAACCAAGCATTTCCGTAACGCCGCGGCTATTCACACGCGGCGTCCCGAAAATGCGCCTGTTCTCCTTGCCCGATGAGTTAAAGGACTGGATGTTGATGATCATCACTTGTACCCCGGCGTCGGAGCTGAAGCGCTCGATCTCATGCAGCTGAGAAGAGTTGTAAATGAATGATCGCGGCTTGGTCCCGTAAAGCTGCTGGAAATGCTCTGAAGTGACGTCAAACGATTTCTTGATACCCTCACGGATTGCAACCGAGGGCACGACGATGATGTACTTCGACCAGCCATACCGCTTGTGAAGCTCCAAGATCGTCTTGATGTAGACGTAGGTCTTTCCGGTTCCGGTCTCCATTTCAACGTCCAGGTTCGGAGTTCCCGGGGCAGCTTTGCTATCGATAAGCGTCGTCGACAGCGGCAGGTTGCGAGACCGCTGGACCTTATGAACGTTCTCCAGCAGTTGGGTAGACGAGAGTGCGATGTCGGCGTTCCGAAGACCAGAGTCGGGCGTAACGCTCGTCTCGAACAGCGTCGGGTTCGCGGCAGGCGTCACCTTGCCTGGGTCGATTCGATAGGAGATGCCGTCGTGCTTGGGCTGCCCGTCGAAGACCTCAACAACCGAGTCGACAGCATGGGTCTGATACTGCTGGACTTTGAACTGTAGCTTCATCCCGATCAGATCGCCTTCACGTCGGTCGCCGGAGATACCTCGCGGAAGACCTGCTCCGCGTTAATCCGAGCGTCATCCGTTGCGAAGCCGGAGTCGCGGAACACAGCGCGCAGCGGCTGACGCTTCGCGATCGAATGCACAACCGCTGGGCTGACTTGCTCGTCAAAGCAGGCGATCAGAGCGCCATCCTCCACGACGAACACCTCTTGCTGCTCAATGTGTTCGACACTGATGGGCGCTGTCAGCTCAAGCCCCCAATCCAGGAGAACTTGGAACAACAAATCCTCACCAGCGCGGTCTGGCTTTACGCTGCCCTCAAGTGAGTCAAGCGCGAGCTGATGGGTCTCATCAGGCGCGCGCAACACATCTGCCATGTTCGTGGTGTCCACACGTGCCAATCGGTATCCTACGTCTAGGACGGGAATTTGCTCAGCGAGTTCCGCAGCGACGTTCTTGATGCGTTCAAGACTCATTCCTAGAATCGAGTTGAACGTAGGCTCAGGCGTCGTAAGCGGCTCGAAGATTTGCACCGAGATGAATCGGCGGTTCCCGCCATCTGCGGCGTTCTGAGCGAGGACAGCGTGCGGTGTTGTTCCGCTGCCGTTGAAGAAGTCGAGAACGATATCGTCCCTGTCGGGTGACGTGGCAAGTTGAAGGATGCGCTGGATGAGCCGCACTGGCTTCACCGAGTTGAGCACATTTTCCGTGTGCTCAAACGGCACATACTTGAGAAGCGTCTTCTTGGCTTCCTGCGTGTGCCCTACCTCAGAGTACGGCCACAGCGTCTGCGGGGTGCGTCCCCCCGACATATCTGATAGGAACCGCTTAAGTCGCGGCATGTTGTCATCTGCCTCGCCCCACCAAATGCGACCATCGGCATCCATGGCCTTGAACTTCGATTCAGCGAATCGCCAGTAGGACCCACGGGGTGGCCCTGCAATGACTCGCCCACTCGGTGTCGTGATTGGATACAAGCCCGCAGAGTATGGATTGCGAGCGGCAAGGTCAGACGAGGTCCATGGTCCTCTAGGGTCATCATCAGGATTCTTATATCGGGCGTCCATCTCCTTGGTCCTTGGGAGCGGGTTGGGCACCCACGAAGACTTGTCTCGGGCGAACACCAGAATGTAATCGTGGTCCTCTGAGAACCACTGTGCTGAGTTTTTTGGAGAGAAGACCTTCTGCCAGATGATTTGGGCAACGAAGTTTTGTGCTCCGAACACTTCCGCGCAGAGCTTGCGCAGATTGTCGACTTCGTGATCGTCGATCGAGATGAAGATCACACCGTCGTCCCGGAGCAGATTGCGCGCAAGCTTGAGTCGGGGATACATCATGCTCAGCCAGTCAGAGTGATATCTACCATCGGTGTCGGTCAGCCCAACCAGCCTTTGTCCTTCTTCGTCTGCTTGCCCGGACCGAAAGAGGTATTCACGTGTCGTTTCCGCGAAATCGTCGTTGTAAATGAAGTCGCGCCCAGTGTTGTAGGGCGGGTCGATGTAGATTAATTTGACCTTCCCGAGGTAAGACTCCTGGAGCAGCTTGAGTACATCCAGATTGTCACCCTCAATGAATAAATTCTTGGTGGCGTCGAAGTCGACCGACTCTTCGCGGATGGGCCGCAAGGTCTTGGCAATGGGTGCGTTGGCGGCGAAGGCTGCGGCACGCTTGCCGGGCCAGTCGAGCCGGTAGCGCTCCTGGGGCCCGTCTACGACGTGGTCGGAGAGCTCCTGGCGCAATAGATCGAAGTCGACCGCCGCCGTGACGTGGCCGTCAGCGTCGACGGACTCGGTGACGACAGTCGGGAACAGTTCGGCGAGCTTGTCGATGTTGGCGTAGGTCAGGTCTTTCGACGTCATGCGTAGTTTCTCCACTGGTTACCTCTGCTGATCGAGTTCTTGTTGTTTAGTTTTCAGGGTGCGGCGCAGCTCAACCTTGCGGTTGAGTTGAGGCTCAGTGCGAATCTTCCGCTCGAGTGCGGTGATCTCGCGTTCGAGCTTCCGCACAACTGACAGCCTGTCTGCCACCTCTGACATCTCCTCGCCCGGTCGCACCGAAATCGGCGTCAGCGGATCCAAGATGGCCGCGTATAGGGCCAGCAAGGTGATCGCCGTTGGGAGCGGCTGCCGCTCGGCGTCAGCGGGGAGCCAACCAGTCGAGTAATAGGCGCTGATCTTCGGCGCGCCCGTGCCAAGCTGCTTGTGTGCTGCGACCATTCGGACGTGCGATCTGCCCGCAGCTACTCGGATGATCTCGAAGATGATCGGGTACTGGATGGCCTTGTCGATTGCGGACAGCACCTGATCGGCAACGTCACCGGTTTTGGTGTCTATTTGGAAGACCTGAATTTCCGGCACAGTCAAGTCGCCGGGGAGGTTGACGGTCGCCTCGGCAAGCTTGTAGGCCCAGGTGATGCGCTGGACCTCGGACACGAACTTCTCACGCACGGCGGTACTGACAGTGCCGCGCTCGTAAAACTTCTCTTTGGGCACACGGCTGCCGAACTTGGCCGCGGGAGGCCACCTGTACAACAGATCAACCATTGGCGTCCACTGCCTGGGCGGGGTCAACGATGACGACAAACGCGGTGAGTTCGAAGTCATCGAGCCCCGCGATTGTTTGACTGAGGGCTGTGGTTTGACCTGCGGTGAAAAGGCTGTCGATGTCACGTTCCTCAGTGACGTCGATCATCGAGTGGATCGCGTTGGTGAGCAGCTCAGAGTACTTACCCATCTGTGCGCCCTCGCCGGTGGCTGCATTGAAGGCATGGACTACGTCGGTGACTGGTTTCTCGTGCGGACGGCAACCAGCACGGAGCAGATCAAGAAGGCGTTTAGCTTCGGTGTGATCGGCAATAACTCGGCCTTGATCGTCAAGGTAGACGAGGTAATGCGGGTGAAGCCGGTTGCCGCGGTTCAAGTTCTCATCAGCGTTCACGTTTCGTAGTGCAAAAATCACGCCTGGCTCGAGCCCTATGCTCGGGTCGGCCGGCACCACGGCGTGCAGCCCCTTGGGTGCGGCAGCAAGGTCACCGTATTCATTGACGTAGCCGAGCAGATCCATTCGGAAATCGTTGAGTCCGAGGTCTGTGATGGATACGCCGGTGCGGACGTCTTCCAGCTCGATGACGTCGTCTTGGAGCCTGCGGAGTTGTTCTTTGCGGAACGCAGCATCTGAGTTTTCGAGGGTGAGAACGTTGTCGTCGGCAGTGCTTGCAAGGTCAGCAATCACCATGCGGTTTTCCACACGTTCCTTGAGGTTGATGTATTCATCGAGGGAAATATCGGGCCAGAAATTCACGAGCTGAATTTGGGCATTCTGGGAGCCGATGCGGTCAATGCGCCCGAACCGCTGGATGATGCGAACAGGGTTCCAGTGGATGTCGTAGTTGATCAGGTAGTCGCAGTCCTGGAGGTTTTGACCCTCACTGATCACATCGGTGCCGATCAGCACGTCAAGTTCTCGGTTCTCGTTCGGCATGGTCAGGTGCCGCTGCTTCGAGCGCGGCGAAAACATCGCCATGACCTGCTGGAAGTCGAACCCGGTGCCGACGGTGGTCTTGGCGCCGTGGCTACCACCCGTGATGACTGCTGTCTCCAGTCCGGCTGCCGCAAGGATAGGAGCGAGTTCTCGGTAGAGGTACCTTGCGGTGTCGGCGAACGCCGAAAACACCAGCACCTTTCGATTGCCATCGTTGATCGGGTACTCGGCCTTTCGCTCAATCAGCTGTTTGAGCTTGGCCAGTTTGCGGTCGTTCTCTGGAGTGATCTTGCGCATCTCATCGAGCAGCTCTCGAAGGGTCTCGCGGTCGTTCCAGAGGTCCTGTTGCCAGGACACGATGTCGATGTCGTCGAGGTCGATTTTGATCTTCTCGCCGAACGAGATCGCCTCGATGTTCGCATCGTCTTCGTCATCGAGGTCAAGATCGAAATCGGTCAAATCAACGGCATCTGTCAAGGGACCGTTGTGAATTGATAGACGTTGAAAGCGTTCATCAACCGTGCGTTCGATCTTTTCGAGCGTGAGCCGAAAAGCTTCGACGGAACTCTCCAGCCGTTTGAGGAGGTTGACCGTCATGAGCTTTTTCAGGCCCTGCTCGCGCCCCGCTTGGCCAAGGTTGGAACGGGCACTGCCGGCGGTCACGTTGTACAGGTCTTCATACTTGGCTCGCCTGCTCGGGAACACGTAAGCCATTGGGGTATAGACGGCAAGCGTGAGAGCCTGGAGCTGCTCAAAGATGACGTTGAAGCCCGGCACATCCGCCAGGTCAGTGAGTGGCTCTCGGATCGATAGTGGTGCTCGGCGTTCCGGGAACGCACCAATCTCAGTGGTGTCGTAAAACGCCTGAATGTGTCTACGGGATCGGGCGATGGTGACTGCGTCGAGCAGTTCAAAGAAGTCGAAGTCGAGCATCTGAAGGATGCGATCCGTCGTTCGATGTTCTAGATTCAGCTTGGACCACTCGTTGAACACCCGCTGGGCGTCAGAGAAGACCTTCTCCACGGTCGTAGAGAGATTTAGATGCTGAGCGAGGTTCTCAGACTCACCCTCGTAGGCGAGTTGGAGCTGGTTTTTCAGATCGTTAAACCGGTTGTTTACCGGAGTGGCCGAGAGCATCAGCACTTTGGTTTTCACACCCTCGCGCATGACTTTCCTCATGAGCCGCTGATAGCGCGATTCCTTCTCCTCGGCATAGTCGGCATTCCGGAAGTTGTGCGACTCATCAATCACGACAAGGTCGTAGTTGCCCCAATTGATCCGATCCAGCCGCAAGCCTAGCGACTCGCCCTTGGTTCGCGAGAGGTCAGTATGCGCGAGGACGTCATAGTTGAACCGGTCGGACGCAAAGATGTTCGTGGTGAGGTTGGCGTTGTAGTTTGTCCAGTTCTCCGCCAGTTTCTTCGGGCAAAGCACCAGTACTGACTTGTTGCGCAGCTCGTAGTACTTGATCACCGCCAACGCCGTGAACGTCTTGCCGAGACCCACTGAGTCGGCAAGGATGCATCCGTTGTACGTCTCCAACTTGTTGATGATGCCAGTCGCGCCGTCGCGCTGGAAGTTGTAGAGGCTCTGCCAAACCTTGGTGTCTCGGTACCCTGTTCGATCGTTCGGGAGGACATCTTCGTTGATGTCGTCCAGGAACTCCGCGAACACGTTGTAAAGGATCAGGAAATATACACGCGCAGGTGAGTTCTCGGCGTACACGGTGGAAATGTGATCATAGACAGCCTGGGTGACATCGTGGAGTTGGCTAGAGTTGTGCCAAATCTGGTCGAACAAGTCGAGGAACTGCTGTGTCTCGCCCGGCCCCTCAAATTTCGTCACTACATTTGAGACAGCCGGGCCACTTTCATAGCCCAAATCAGTCGTTGTGAAGCCTTGAATCGGGAAGTACGCCGCGCCGTCGTCGACCGCGGCAAGGGGCTGCATCGGGTTGCCTGTTGCGTTGGATCGAAACGTCACCTTGCGGCGCACCCATTCAGCGCATTCCTTAGCGATGGCGCGCTGGGTGAGCTTGTTGCGGAGCTTGATCTCGAACTCGCTGCCGTACAAACTCGACTCAGCATTTCCTGGGGGGATGAAATACTCGCGTCGTTCCTTACGGAGCTTGTCGGTAACCTTCTCGGTCACGAACGAGGGCGAGGTAAAAATGAACTCCAGTTCAGAGACGTGCTCAAGTTCTTCACGGAGAGCCTCGAACGCAAAGATCGAGAATGTGGATGCGGCGATGCGGACTTTGGAACCCGACGTGATCTCCGCTTTGAGGTCGTCTCCGAGCAGATCGGTTACGTTGTTAATGATGCGCAAGCTGTCAGTCCCCTGCCCCGTTGCTGCCTGAGTCGGCGGCGCCGCGGCCGATCTTGCCGGCGGGCACGTGTTTCTCAGCGATCCTGCTAGAGACGGTGACTTTAGTCACACCGAGGTGGCCGGCGATGTCATCTGCGGACGACCACGGTTCCGGCACGCCGCCCCCGTCTGCTTCGCTGGACCCTAGTAGTTCAACGTTCACGATGTTACCGGAGCGCACCCGGTCCACTGGGGGATCTCAGGGCGTGGCCTGGTTTTCTTGCTGGTCTAGCTGGAATTATGCACGTGGAATCTGTTTGCTGGCCCGAATGGCCCCGTGTTGGGGCGTGGTGCACGGTGATGGATCAGACACCCTTCTATGACCGGCCGCTTGGCCCCGTTGCCCATGACTGCTCGAAGATCAGCGTGGTCCGTGATGCAGACGGTGCAACTGCCCCGCGAGTTGTAACAGCCGATAGCCCGCGTTTGTGCGGGCGCCGTTCGCCGGTGCGATCCCTCAAGCCACCACCAGTGGGGCCAGCCAAGATAGAAGGGCTGCTCGCCAGCGCTCGCGATCCGAGTTCCAGCTCATGGTGTGATCTGCCTCGAAGGCCTCAAGGTCAACGATGTCGGGACGCAGCGCCCTGATGCGGGTCGAGACGTCGAGCGGCGATGACGTGTCGAGGGTTCCGTGAAGAATCAGTGTCGGCACCGTCAACTCTCCGGCGCGCGCAATCCAATCAAAGCTACGCAGACCGACGGGGTTGGCGAGACCAATATTTCGAGCCAATAGCCGGACGTCAAGCCAAGGTATGGCGAGTGCGCCGGTCCATGCGGGTAGCCCCGATCGCGCGCAGTTGGACCTAATCGTCGAGACCCAGTCGAGGACAGGCGACTCGAGCACGAGCCCCACAACGATGCCGCGGAACTCGTGCTCGACGGCGAGCTGTAGTGCAATGGCCGCGCCCATCGACCACCCAAAGAGGATGACGTCGCGTGCGCCGTTCTCGCGAGCGAAGCGCACAGCCGCGCGCACATCATCGACCTCAGCGGCGCCGAGCTCGGACCTCCCCGTCCCAACGATGGGCCCCTCACCGTCGTTCCGATATGTCACAACGAGCGACGTTAACTCGGCATCCGATGCGACTTGAACGCCACGAAGCGTTCCGGCGCGCGGACTACCGAGACCGTGGATATGGATTGTCCACGTGGACGAGAGGGTGCCTCTAGGAGTAATGAGCCAAGCGGGTGCATGGCCTACTCCCGTCGGTATTTCGACATCTTTGGCCTCCAGGCCGGCATCCTGAGGACCTGAGAAGTAGATGCCACTCCAGGACGCTCGCTCGCCGGCAGCCAAACCTTCCCCCTTCTCCCCCCGCACCTCGCGGCCGACGAGTCCCGGCCCGCGGTCCTCGACGTCGTGCGACAGCCGAGCCCAGCCGCCGTTCTCGAGGATGAGGCAGTAGAGTCCGGGCGCTGCGGTGGCCGGCGTTCGGTCGAGGACGACGATGGGACGCTCCCCCGAGCTGTCCACGCCTCGAATGGTGAGGTCGTAGCTTCGCCCACCTGCGGGGGCGGTCAATCGCCTCGCGATCACCAGTCCGAGCCCTCCGAGGGCCATGCCGACGGCGGCCACCGCTGCAGCCACCGCCCAACCGGCCCTCATCGCTGTTGCCCGTCACTGGCTGGAGCCGGTGCAGCGATGGGTGCTGAGTCGGTCGATCCCGCTCCGAGCAGGTGACGTTCGGCGCGCTCCACGAGTTGCCTGTTCCGGTCGCTCACCTCAAACGACACCCGCGTGTCAATCATCGCGTCGCGGATCTCGACGACCTGGCGATGGAGAAATGTCTCGGGCTTGTCGGCGTAGAAGGGAACGTGCTCGTTATGGCTGATCCCCGGCCGCACCCTCGTTGCTTCGGCCCAGATTGGTCGGAGCTCGTCGACAAGCGTCCGGGTCTGCCTTTCGCGAGCGCGCGTCTGCAGGGTACGGGAGACAGGCTGGCCGGCGAACCCGAGGCAGAGGAAGAAGATCGTTAGCAGAAGCATTGGCCCATACGCGACTGAGATGGCCGCCATCAACTCCAGATTGCTGGCCAAATGGGCGACGTCCATGGTGATGACGACAACGCTGAGAACGACCCCAAAGATGCTTCCGACAAGCAGAGAAGCAGGGGGTAGCCGCTGGACACCCGTGCTGCTTCGGAGCTGCCGAGCAGCGAGTGCTGCCATAGCGGTCAGAACGATTCCACAGTAGGTAAATTGGATCATCGAGTAGGCGGCGGCGGCTGGTTGCTCACCGAGGTCAAGCATGAAGTTGGTCGTGGTGCCGCCACGATCGATGAGAAGGAACGCAATGACTGCGGCGATGAGTGCGACCACGAGCACGAACCGGCTCAGCACAAGTCGGACGGCCCAGGGTTGATGCTCGGAGGCTTTCATCGCTGCCCGACCAAGGAAGAAGACGCCGAGCATCAACGCAACATCCGCCCCTAGGGTCACCGCGTTGGTACCGCCAGCGAGCTGATCGAGCGCCCGATAGACCGGGTCGTTGTTCAGCGTCATCGCGAGCGCGATCGTCAGAGCGGCATAGGTGATGTTGCGCTCGGCACGACCCCGCCGCAGGATCAGCAAGCTCGCAACGAGCAGCCACATGAGGACGGAGACGAGGAGGGAAATCATCCGAAGATCTCCAAGTACCGAGAGCGGTGCATTGCCGATCCTCGGATCGCTGCCGCGAAACGATCGGCGAGCGTCTCCGCCATGACTTCCTCAATGGTGTCCAGATCTTGACGTCTGAGCAGCCGTCGCCGGGTATTCGGCGGGATGTCGGGCAGCAGGAATTCTGGGGCGTCGGGATCGTCACCGAAATCGTGGCCGAGGATCATGTGCGCCAGTTCGTGCAGCACGAACTGCTGCCGATGCAGTGCTGACTCACTGTGCGCGTGAAGCACCAAATCTTCGCCAGGCGTCATGAGCCAAACGGCGCACAAGCCGTCGTGATCGCCGAGGTCCGCAAGTTCGACTATGCGCAGTCGACGCTGCCGACGCTGCTCAACGGCGCCGATGAGCTGGTCAAAAGTGAAGGCCTCTCCGAGTGAGAGTCCGTCGAATGCCGCCGACGCGCTCACTTCGTTGTTCACTGCCTCGTCACCACCCTTCCTACGTGTGTGTGGCCCCAGGGTCCTCGGCGTGGTCGCGTTCTGCTGGCAATGTCTGCGAGATTTCCGCATCCAGGAATCTGCTGATTGCTTGGAGCGCGTTCGGAGAGATGTCTCCGAGAGTGCGTGCTGCATATGTCTTCACGCGCGCCGCGCGCATGGCACGCACCAAATCGAGTTGAGCGCTCACCTTGTCAGGGGTCTCGACGCCGGCTTCTCCAGCGAGGAACTCGGGGTCAACGTCGAAGAACACGGCGAGGCCCTCGAAGAGTGGACCGTCTTGCACGTAACGGTGGCCGTTCACCATGTATGTCCAACGCGACCGCGACAAGTTCAGGTCGCGCTCCTGCAGGAACGCGGCAATCTGGGTGAACGTCGGCTCACTGCCCGTCTCGGCGACCGCGACATCGAGCAGTAGCCGCAGACGCTTCGCGAGGTCCTCCGCAGCGGTCTTGCTCTCGATTTCGGTCATCGGCATAACCCTTCACCCCCGGGCTGGGCAACACGTTTCGACTCACGGATGCCCGGGTCGTTGAGAGTGCTCAATTTACTCGTTGAGCATGGTCAATTCAAGGGTTGCGCATGCTCAAATCGGATGGTAAAAAATCATCTATAGGAAATTGAGCATGCTCAATGCCGTTCCATCTCGCCGAGCGAACTGGCACGGCGAGGCGCACCTCTGTGTCAGCCACGCCCGCACGCGCGTGGCAGTCACTCGGGAAGGTGATCTATGTGTCAACGAAACCGCACTCGCCACAAGACGGGGATGCGAAGCTCACCGAGCTTCACGAACGGCTGGTCGCCTCGGTCGAGGCCCTGGTCACGGGGAACGATTGGAAACTCGCGCTCGAGTTCGCCGCCCACTTCCGAACACGGTCCTTCAACAACGCGCTCCTGATCCGGGCACAGCATGCCGCCGCGTACGAACGCGGGCTCATCCAGAATGCGCTCCCAAGCTACGTCGCCGGATTCAAGCAGTGGCAGGAGCTCGGGCGGCACGTAGTGGCCGGTCAAAAGGGCTACATGATCCTCGCGCCTCTAACGGCCCGCTTCGCAACCGCCTCCCCCGCTGACGCTGGATCGTGGCGGAGGCTCAACCGAAATGAGCGGCCTCGCTCCGGTGAAGTTGTGCGCCAGCGGATGGTCGGCGTGCGGCCGGCATACGTGTGGGATGTCTCGCAGACCGATGGGTCGCCGATCCCTGAACGTCCCGCCCCGATTCTGCTCCGCGGCGAGGCGCCCAGAGGTCTCTGGGACGGGCTCGCTGTAGTCGTCCAGGACGCAGGCTTTACCCTCTCGCCCGCACCGAATGCCGCCGCGCTTGGCGGAGCGAACGGACGGACAGATTTCGGGGGCCGAACGGTCTCGGTGCGAGCCGATATGGATGCCGCGGCCCGCGTGAAGACTCTGGCGCACGAACTCGCACACATCCACATGCACGCACCTGACGACGAAACGCTGTCGCATCGAGGGATCCGCGAGGTCGAAGCCGAGTCGGTCGCACTGATGATCGGCGCGGCACACGGGATGGATACGAGCGACTACACGATTCCGTACGTGTCCTCCTGGGCGAGCTCGGTGGCGGACAAAACGGCAATAGAGGTCGTCCAGGAGACGGGCGAACGCGCGCGTCGGACGGCCATGGTAATCCTCGACCAACTTCAGACAGACCAGATTGAACCGGGTGATTCTCTGGCGTTCAATCGGTCGAAACCGACCCCAAACCTCACCGCCGCCGTGACGGCCCCACCCGACCTGCCTGCGGGGCGACTCTCCGCCCGGAGCCTCTGATGGGCATCACCGAGGTGCTCCTCGCCACGAACCGGCTACCGTTGCCGGCCGCCGCGCTCGCCTTCGCCCGAGCTGGCATTGCGGTCTTCCCTTGCGCGGTGGCCGGCAAGCACCCTCTCACCCCAGCGGGCTTCCACGACGCAAGCTGCGACATCAACCAGGTAGGCGCTTGGTGGGTTCGATGGCCTCGTGCGAACATCGGGATGCCGACGGGCAGCAGTTCGGGCATCGACGTAATCGACATCGACGTAACGGATGCTGCCTCAGGCTTCACCGCTTTCGCGCGTGCCAGCACCGCTGGACTCATTGACGGTGAGATAGCCCGGGTGCGCACTCCGTCCCAGGGAATGCACGTCTACTTCCCTGCGCTCGCGACCCGACCCCAGCGCTGCTGGCAGGCTGCAACCGCGCATATCGACTTCCGTGGGACCGGCGGTTATGTCGTCGTGCCTCCCTCGATCCTGGTGACGCGAAACGGGCGAGTCAGCTACCGCCTTGACTCGCTGTCCGGTGTGGGCGCCAGGCCGGTCGACGCCGGCGCCCTTCGCAGATTCATCGACCCGCGGGCGGCTCAAGCCGCGTCGCGACCGGCGGAAGCCGCGTCGCCCGAGCCGAGCCGATTCGCGCAATGGGTGAGCAAGCTGCAGGAGGGCGAGCGGAACAGTGGGCTGTTCTGGGCGGCCTGCCGACTTACCGAAGCGGGGTTCACCCCCGCGGCCGTCGAAGCGGTGTTAGCACCGGCCGCTCAAACCGCCGGTCTACCAGAGCACGAGATCACCGCGACGATCAGCTCCGCGAGCCGACGGGCCGCTGCGGGGCCATCCGGAGTCCCAACCGGCAGTCCGAGAACGCACGAGTACGACCGGACACTTTCTGGAAGCAGACGAGGTGACGCGCCTTGCCTGTAGTGAAGAAACATCCGTCAAACGGCTGGAACTGGTTTCAGGAACGCTTCGTCACTCCTGCTGTTCAGACAACCGACGTGAGGGAGTGAGAAAGCGATGGATGAAGACAACTTCGAAGAGTCACGACGTGCAGGAAGCGTCGATGCCAGCGGGGAGATGCACCCGCCGCATCCGGTGCGCACCGAGACGTCGCCGAGCGCAGTGACGCCAGGAGGCAGCACCTCGGGTCTCCGAACGGGCTTCCTGCCGGAGAATCCGGCCTCCCATCCCGGCATCGTCTGGGTTCGCGCCTCGGATCTGCTGAGCACCGGCACCGGGCGTATCGCCGGCCGCGGCATTGATTTCGAGGCCGAGCTCGCGAGGCGGGTGCGGCGGACACCTGCCACCACTCGTCGCGCGATAAGTGAACGCGCCGACCGACTACCTCCCCTCTCCGAATTCGGGACATTGCCCAAGCATCCCCCGTTCTCCCGGTACGGGCTCGGACGGCGGTGACCCATGAACATCCTGTTGAGCACGGCAACACACACCAATCCGAGGGGAGGTGCCGTGATGAAATGGACCGCACACCGGGATAAAGGTTCGACGGCATTCCGTGACTCTGAGGGCCTGCGAAAGGTTCTCGCCAGACTTCAAGCAGATGGCGGCGCCAGCTGGCGCACGGACCCGGAGGCATCCGAACTCATGCAGTTCGCTGCCAAGCGGTACGCGGGCCTGGCACGCAAGCACCATCTGGATCCGTGGGAGGCGGCCGCAGCCGCGTACGATGCGATGCGGGCGCCGTCGACCCTGCGCGCCGACGACCCGTGGGCCATCGTCACCCGAGCAGTGCAAGTGACCTGCATCGCGGAGGAACGCGCCCAGGGGCTCCTGTGCTCGGTACACCAGGCGCGCCGACCTAAAGTCTCGAGCTTCCACGACGCCGAACGCTTCAGTGATCGCGAGCACCCCCTGCCGGACTATCACCCAGCGTTCAGCACCAATCCGGTCGACGAACAGACCTATACGCCGCCGCTGGACGAGGTGCAGTCCGCGGTCGAGGACGCGATTCTGTTGTTCACCCTGCTCGACTGGCCGTCAGACCGCGCTCGGGATGGCGTTGAGTACATCTGCGGTCGGCTTGCGGATGCGCCATCGCGCGCCTCCGCCTACGAGACTCTGCGGCGAGACTACGCAGCCCGCGCGCTCCTCGACGTTCCACAGCAGGCTTGGATGGCGATGATCCGAGCGCTCTTGGGATGCGGCAACCCGCTTCAGGCGCACACCGCGGCCGGCCGAGGCATCCTGCTTCGTTTGCTCATTGGAGAGCCACTTCGCGCCCTCCTCCGCGATGATGACCTGGTCTCAGACATCGTCGCAAACGCCCCGGGAGTGCGGGTATGACCAGCACCCCGGGGCACATCGAGCTGGAGCGGTCGATCGACTCCATCCGAATCGGATCGCGGCATCGCACCGACCTCGGCGACATCGACGCGCTCGCAGCATCGATCGAAAAGCAGGGTCTCCTGCAGCCGATCACGGTGACACCCGACGGCACTCTGGTCTGCGGCGCGCGTCGCCTGGCCGCGCTTCGGCAGCTCGGGGTTCGCAAGCTCAATGTCTGGGTTCGTTCCGGCATCTCGGACAGACTTACCCAGCTACTCGCGGAGCAGGACGACAACGCGCTCCACGAGTCGCTGAGCCCGACCGACGCGGCCACGTTGTATCGAGAAGTGAAGATGCTTTTGGCCGAGGACGCGCAGCGCCGACAAGAAGCATCACGATTCGGCTCGGCGCAGGAAAAGTCGAGGTCAGCCGGTGCTGCCACCGTGGCAGCACCGTTGACGTCTCTCGATGGCTATTCCCGCGCCCAGGCGGCGCTTCTGGTCACCGGGCGACGCTCGTACACGACGCTCGAGAAGATCGGTGTCCTGCAGCAGATCGCGGCCGACGAGAGTCTCGACGAGACGCTCCGCAGCCGTGCGAGCGTCGAGCTTGATTTGATCCACGGTGGAGGCTCGGTCACGGCTGCCCATCGCCGAATGAGTACTCAGCTCGCCGTCTCCGAACTCGAGCGGATGGCTGCAGATACCACTCAGCCCGAGGGCATCCGTCAAGCGTCGTTGGTGGGTGCTGCACGGGTTCACGCCGCCCAGCGAACAACAACGGAGACCGAGCTCGAGCGGCTGGCTCAAGAAGCGCTCGCCCGCGCCAAGACAGCTACTCGGGCCAAGAACGCCAGATCGGCGAGCTCCCCGACTACGAAGCTGCCCGCCCGTTCGTTCGTCTACCTCTGGAATGATCTGCGCGAGTGGTGGCTTCGCTACGACTACGCCGAAATCGCTTCCGAACTCACCGACGAGCAGTGGGAACAGGTCGAAGAGACCCTCGCCGGCACAATTGCTTTCGCTGAGCGGCTGCGCTCGCTGCGTGACGACTCCGTCAGTGTGGCGCAGGTCTCGGCTACCAGTTCCAGGTGACGGACCTCATCACGCTGACCCTGAGGAGTCCCAATGCAGTTCATTCACCGGCACCGTCTGGTCCTCGCGATCGTATGCAGCGGCATCGCCCTGGCCTTGCTCGTCACCATCGGCGTGTACGGGCTGCTGCGCGGACCGGTGAATGCGAGTCAGCCGGAGCGGCGGGCACCTGAAGCATCCGTATCATCGACGTCGACATCGCTCCCCGATCAACCGCGGCCGGTTCTTGTGACCACCAACGCGGAGCTGTTTGCCAGCAGCGTCGCGGCTGCCCTGTTCACGTGGGACACGCGTCATGAAGGTGACCTCTCAGAGTGGGTGCAGGTGCTGGTCGACGTCGCCGATGCGGATGAAGCAGCCGCAGTGGCGTCGGATGTTCGCGGCTACCTTCCCAGCACCGAGATGTGGGGGCAGATCAGCGCGTACGGAACTCGGCAGTGGTTCGAGCGCGAGTCCATAGTGGTTCCAGATGCGTGGTCGACCGCGCTGGAACAAGCGGCATCGGGGCAGATTCCACGGGGTGCCGCGGCATTCACGGTAGTGGGATCCCGCCATCGAGCGGGCACGTGGGACACGGAGGTCATTCGCACGGAGCGGAGGGTGGCGTTCACTCTCTTCGTGGTGTGCCCTGGCCAGGAGTCGTGCAGGCTTCTTCGGCTCTCCCAACTCGACCGACCCCTGGAGTGAGACCGTGCGATGAAGAAGGTCATCGGGCTCCTCCTCGTCGCTGTGCTCGCCAGCCCGCTGGCCGGCTTGGTCGGCGTGGCCGCGCTTATGAATCCTGCTGCGATCTCGTGCGGATCGGTATCGGGATCGCTCGCCGTGAGCAGCGTCCCCGACTCACTCACCGCCCAGACTCGGGATGGCCGCTCGCTCACCCTGAACTCGCGGCAGCTGACCCACGCTGCAACGATCATCACTATCGGATCGCAGACGGCCGGCGTCGGTCGCGATGGAGTGCTCATCGCAATAATGGCCGCGCTCACGGAGTCGACGCTTCGCATGCTCGCCAACACCGGCGCGTATCCGGAGTCCGCAGACTTTCCGAACGACGGGGTCGGCTCCGATCACGATTCCCTGGGCCTTTTCCAGATGCGCCCGGTATCGGGTTGGGGTACGGTCGCCGAGCTCATGGACCCAGCACATCAGGCACGGGCGTTCTTCGGCGGCCCCTCGGGCCCCAATGCAGGATCACCACGCGGGCTGTTGGACATCGCTGGCTGGCAACTGCTCGACCCGGGCGCGGCCGCGCAAGCCGTCGAAGTCAGCGCCTATCCGGACCGCTACCAAAACTTTCGGCCCGTCGCCGAGTCGATTATCACCGCGCTGACTCGGGCGCAATCTGCGAGCCCTGCCGGTGCCCCACCGATCGTGCCCGAAACTGCGAGCGTCGTGTTCCCGCTTCCCGCCGGCTCATATACGAGTACGGACAGCTTTGGGTGGCGGACCGATCCTTACAGCGGCGCCCGGGCGTTCCACTCGGGCAGCGACCTCGCGGCGCCTGCGGGCACACCGATCCTCGCGGCGGCCGACGGTATCGTCAGCTTTGCCGGGCAGCGGGGCACATACGGCGGCCTGATCACCATCGACCACACGATTGACGGCGAGCGCATCACCTCGTACTACGCCCACATGTACGACGACGGCATCCACGTCGCGACAGGCGACAGCGTGGCTGCGGGCCAACACATCGGAGACGTCGGTTCCGCGGGCAAGTCAACCGGCCCGCACCTTCACCTCGAGATCCGTCCGGGCGGGGCCGGCCAGACACCCGTCAATGCTGTGGAGTGGCTCAACAAGCACCGCGCTACCGGCCTTGCCGGTGCAGAGGTCGCCACGGCCGGATGCAGACCAGGAAAGGCGCAATGAGATGGACATCTTCCCCGACTTCGGCGCCGTCGGCGGCGCTGCGGAATTGCAGAGTATCGTCGGCGCGCTGCTGACATTCGTGCTCATCATGGCTGTGCTCATGATGATCATCAGCGGGGTCACCTGGGCTCTCGCCTCGGCGAACGGGAATTTCCAGACCGCCACCCGGGCCCGTGTCGGACTGTTTGTAGCATGCGGCGCAGCGGCCCTTGCGGGTGGCGGCGTCGCCTGGGTCAACTTCCTGCTCGACGTCGGCTCAACGCTATGACGGCCAGATTCCCGGTCGCCGGGAAATCGAAGGGACCTCTACGGCTGCCCCGTGTTCTGTCTTACTTGCTCCGGAGTGCGAGCAGGAGATGGCGCGAGAAGGCCGCTATTCCTGGCGATACAGGACATTTTGAAGATTCACGACGTTAGGCGATTCCTCACCTTGGAAATATCCGCCCTCAGAGCTCTTGACGCGAATTCCCAGTTCCAATCAGGACTGTTAGGGACGTATGCCCATTGTTCATCTAGGTAGGAAAGGATTATCTCAGCTCGGTCAACCCTTTGACGAAGGTCATAGGCATCGCGCACACTGACCCGGACGGCGTCGTCCAAGATCGAGATGTCAACCGAGACGGCGTCCAAGTAGGTGAACTTGTCGATGAGAGTTTTGTAGCTATAGGCGCCCACGGTCGTGATGCGAAATACTTCGTCGGGCGCCGCTTTGCCGTACTTTCGAGTCGAGTCCAAGAGTCGGAAGCGGAGAGCATAGTCGAGGCAGTCCGCGACCTCTAGCGCCTCGTACCCTAGGGACTGTAAGTAGCGGTAAATCTCGCTTGCCGGAACATAACCGTGTTCGGTATCAAGGTCGCCAGCCTTCTGAATGTGTGCGAGACAAAGAGGCAAAACGAAATGTTCCTTGGGGTCCCGGCGGGTAAGGCGGAACAGATTCGGAACCGGTGATGAGTCCGGGTCGTAGTACCTGTTGTCCCCGAACATAATGGACCGTAGGAACTCGTGGTCAGGAATGGTGTACCGACCAGAACGCCTTTGCACTTCTATGATTTTCTGGGTGTTGATGTGGCCGCTGCCAACGAAGTCCGTGACGAATTGAAGAGCCAGGCGCATGTTGCCCCCAGCCAAATTGTCAACCAAACGGACGAACGGGTCATTTGCTTTGAGGTTGTCGGAGAGCGTCTCAAGAAAAAGCTCCAATGTCTCGCTGTCCACTTGAATCCCCGCTGGAAAGGAATTCAGACGCCCAGAATCGCGCAATTGCTTCAGAGCAAAATCGATGCGGAGCCGCAGCATCACATCGGTACGCGGAGGCGAAATCGTGAAAACCCGCGGGTGATAGCCGGAAATAGCCCCCTCTCTCTCCGACGTATAGAAAGTCTCCGGACGGAGTGCGACGAAAACAGTCGCAGGCCAGGTGCGAGCGAGTTCATTCGCAATGAGGAAGACCTCGTTCTGGTCCTGGCTGCTGCGCTGGTCAACGTTGTCCAGGAATATGACCACCTGGCGGCGCCATGATGATCGAATCCATTCAAAGGCTTTGCGTAGGTAGTTGGATCTATCTCCAAGCTCCCGCTGTAGGAACTGAATACGCGCCTTCTGATAAGCCACGTTGTCGATGTCTTTGAGATAGCCCTCCGGGGACTCCTCGAACAGACGAAGCTCATCCTTGAGTGCTCTTTCCGCGAATTTCAAGCCCATAACGTTGGTCTCGTACTTGTCGCGGAGCTGATTGACGCAAGCGTCCAAGACATGTTCCGAAAGCGATTTCAGAGTCGAGGAAGCTCCAAAATCGACATAGAGGCTAATGCTCTCCCCGAGCACTTCCTTGGCATCAACGTGAATGAGGCGTTCGATGAAGGTGCTCTTGCCGGAACCAACGTCTCCGAGAAGAATGACCGGCCTGTTGGATAGCGCCGCCTGCATCACATCGGCAGTGAACCCTGCCGTCACGCCTTTTCGACCACTGGCTTCATGAACGGAGGCGCTACCAGCCTCAGACAATAACTCATACCGGGTAGACAAAATTTGCCTGCTAACTTCGGCATATTGCGAGAGAGCCCCGCTCGCCGCGTAGCACTCGCGGAGGAAGTCCTCTTGCAAACCTTCAAGATCTTCCAAATCGCCTAGAAAGAGGTCGCTAAGAATCTGGAGTCCGGTCTGAAGATCATTTCTGCGTTGGCTGCCAGGGTAATCATTGAGCCTGAACGCCAAAGGGTCGGGAGGAAAAGGCACCGAAGATTGCAGTGTTTGGTGCAGCACTCGGTTGGCAACACCGTCCGGGGACAGGTTGTTCCAAAGTACAAGGAGATCATCCAGGAGCGCTCCGACGCTCGAAAAAACCAGCGCTCGTCCTTGCAATGGAGCCAAGCCATCAGTTCGAGAAGCGAAGAACACGACCAACTGGTACCCGTTGAAGGCGCACGCAATTGGGACGCCCCTTTCCTGGGCATAGCGGGAGGCCTGCTCGAGAGCTTTCTGCAAATTCCGTCCGGCAGCTGAGCCGGAGACGAGTGCGGGGATAGACACCACGGCGGATGTCGCACCATGCGGTAATTCAAAGTTGACACCGACTCTTTTTGCTTCTAGGACGAATTGGGCTCCCGCGCTTCCAACGCAGTAATCCATATAGCCGCTCTCCGTGTGCAGTTCATTCTGAACGGCGGAGCTTGGCCACTGAAGTACATCCGTGATCAGCGTGTTTATGATCCTGAACCGCGTATCGGCTTCGTTTGAATCATCGGTGCGTGCCTGCTCAATTATCGGCACCAAGGCCGTCATCGCAAGAAACGCTTGGTCAAAGTTTTCCATAATCTGAACGGTACCTGAGAGCGGTGAATCATCCCGGTCCAAATCGTCCGCGATTCGCCTCGGCCCAACAGTCCGCAGCCTCAGCGACATAATTTGCATGAGATATGCGACCAGATGGCCAAGTTGAATGGTCTTGCGGACTCAACTCAATCCACTAACCAGCGATCACCCCGCTAATGCCATCGAGATTCGCCCCAGGCGCCCCAGGCCCGCCGAACCGCACTCGACGAGCTGCGTACACGGGGGATGTCGTGCGCTCCTGTCTGTCGTACGCATCAAACGACCGAGGGAGCCAACTGTGATCGACATCAATCCGAACGGCACGGGGCTTCCCGGCATCGAACAGTTACGAATCATCGTCGGTGCGGTGATGACCGTCGGCCTCATCCTGAGCGTGCTCGCCTTGATCATCTCGGCGATTGTTTGGGGCTTCGGAGCCAACTCCTCCAACCCGCACCTTGCATCCCGAGGCAAGCTCGGCGTGCTCGTATCGTGTGGCGCCGCGATCATCGCCGGTGCGTCAGTCACCCTGGTCAACTTTTTCTGGAACGTCGGCCAAGCCGTCTGACCCCGATTCCTAAGTGAGCGGGGTCCTCCGATGAGCGTGTGCGATGTGCCGGTGATCGCGGAGGTCTGCGACACCGCCGGGGAAGGCGCCGCGTCGCTGGTCGCGGCGCCGTTTGAGTGGCTCGCGAACACGATGGGCGCCGCCGCTGCCTGGCTCTTCGAATCCGTCTGGGCAGCCTTCGATACGACCACACTCGTAGACCTCACCGATCCGGCATACATCGACGTCTACAACGTGCTCTTTGGCGTTGCTGTCTTCGTCACCCTGGTGTTCTTCTGCCTGCAACTCCTCACCGGGCTCGTTCACCGCGACCCAACGGCGCTTTCCCGAGCCGCGATCGGTGCCGCCAAGTCGGTGCTCGGATCGTTCGTGATCATCACCATCACAGGACTGCTCCTGGAGATCACCGATCAGTTGACGATCGGGATCGTCCACGCGAGCGGCAACACGATGGAGGGCATGGGCAACCGCATCGCTCTTCTACCTGCGGGACTCGCCGCACTCAACGTCGGCGCCCCCGGCGTCGGAGCGATCGTGACGATCTTCCTGTCCGCACTCGCGATCAGCGCCGCGGCGATCGTCTGGTTCTCGCTCCTGATCCGCAAGGCACTCTTGCTAGTGGCGATCGTCTTTGGACCGATAGCGCTGGCGGGCGCGACCTGGGATGCCGCCAAGGGCTGGTTCACGAAATGGGTTGCGTTCGTGATCGCCCTTATCCTGTCGAAGCTAGTGCTCGTCGTGATCTTTCTGGTAGCGGTCGCGCAGGTCGCGGCACCGATCGACGCGGATCTGGCATCCGTCAGCGATCCGATCGCGGGGATCGTATTGATGTTCATCGCCGCATTCGCTCCGTACATCACGTACAAGTTCCTGAGCTTTGTTGGGCTCGATATTCATCACGCCATGTCGACCGAGCAGGAGGCGAAGTCGGCCATGAACCGGCCCGTCCCGGTACCGAACACACCGATGGCGGAAGGCGCCAAGAAGATTCTTGGGCCGAGCGGCGACGGCGGGAGTGGGCCAACGGCGCAAGGCGGTCTGGCACCGAAGACCGCACCGACCGGCGGTGGACCTGGCCCCACGTCAGCCTCGAACGTGGGCACATCTGCCGAGGGCGGCTCCGCCGGCGCGGGCGCAGGAGCAGGGGTCGCCACCGCGGGTGTCGCGGCGAGCGCGACCGTCGCCACGGCCGCCGCTAAGGCTGGCCCGAAGGTCGGTAGTGCGATCGGGCAAACGGCAGACGCTCACATGCAGTCCACCGGTGAGTCGGCCCTGCCGAGCGCCTCTCCCCCGGCACCCAGGCCACCGCGACCAAGGCCGCCCGCGTCGGCACCGGACTCTGCCTCCCCAACACTCTGATCAGCAAAGAAGGACGTGTAGTCATGGACACCGACAAGGACCGCGCCGAGTACCAACTCGCGCCGGTGCAGTTCTCACGACTGACCAAGCGGGGCATCCTTCTCGGTCTCTCAATTCCGCAACTCGTTGCCCTGTCAATCGGGACGCTCACCATCGTCACCGCGCTCTACACGGCGGGCGCCGCCGGCGTTGCGTGGACGAGCCCTATTTGGGGCTTCGCGGTAGTGATTGCCAGTATTCCGATTGGCGGCCGAAAGATCGTCGAATGGGTGCCGATAGTCAGTCGGTGGGTATGGCGTTCTGCCCATGAGCAGCTGACCTATCGGCGCCAAATCGTGCGCCCGCGTCCGATCGGGACCCTGTCGCTTCCGGGCGACGCGGCCGCGCTGCGCGAGTGGAATGATCCCGAGTCAGGGGCGGTCATGATTCACGACCCGCATGCGAAGACCCTTACCGCGGTCGTGGCGGTGTCGCACCCGGCATTCGCGCTGCTGGACCCTGGCGAGCAGCATCGGAGAGTGGCGGGGTGGGGGCGGGTGCTAGCCGGCGCGTGCAAGTCGGGGCGAATCGCGCGGCTGCAGGTGTCGGAGCGCACCCTGCCTGATTCCGGCACCGGCCTGGCCGATTGGTGGGAGCGGCACGGCATCAACGACGACAGCTGGGCCGCATCCACTTACCGGGATCTCATCGAACGTGCCGGGCCTGCCGGTGAACGCCACGCGACGACGATCGCGCTTTCCCTCGACCTCACTGCGGCTTCCCGTCAAATCCGCACGCAGGGCGGTGGGATGCGCGGCGCGGCGACGGTGCTCCGCCAGGAAATGACAGCCCTGACCCAGGCTCTTCGAGCAGCGGACCTCACTGTCGGCGGTTGGTTGACCGCTGACGAGCTCGCGATGACCCTGCGGACTGCTTACGACCCCGCCGTCGGCGTCGACCTGGAACGCCATCCCGACATCGGCCGCGCACTTGACACCGCCGGCCCGGTCTCCGTCGCCGAGAGCTGGGATCGTCTCCGCACCGACAGAGCCTTCCACGCGGTGCTGTGGATCAGCGAATGGCCCAGATCACAGGTATTCCCCGGCTTCCTGCTGCCTCTCGTCTTCACCAACGGCATCCTTCGAACCGTATCTCTGCACTACCTGCCCGTCCGCGCGGATCAGGCAGCGCGCGACCTCCGCAAGAAGAAGACCGAGCTCATCAGCGACGCCCACCAGCGCAGGCGTATCGGTCAGATAGAGGATGCCGGCGCTACGGCGGAGTACGAGGACCTGATGCATCAGGAGGCAGACCTCACGGCCGGTCACGGCGTTCTGCGCGCGACCGGTCTCGTGTGCGTGACCGCGCCTACCGTCGACGAGCTTGATGCCGCTGTGGCGTCGATTGAGCAAGCCGCCATCCAGAGCTCGTGCGAAACGCGACGGCTTGTTGGCCAGCAAGCCCAGGCCTTTACCGCTGCGGCTCTGCCCCTGCGTCGCAGCGTGTGAGCAGTGCGCACCTGTCCTTCAAAGCATCCCCGATTGGAGCCGACATGTTCTACACACACCCGAACACACCAGCCTCCCGATGGATCAGCGTCACGTTCCTGCAGGGAGCCGAAGCCGATGAGGTGCTCGGCATGATCGACCGCAACGGAGCTGCCGTGGCAATCGAGTACCTGCAGCAATGGGACTACGGCGAGGAGACAACCGATGCCGCGCTCGAAAACGGGTACGTCTACGACGGCATCCCGGCTGGATCGACCGACAGAACCATCGAGAGCGACGGCTCGACCTACGCATTGACGTACAGCACGACGTTCGGTTACGTATCGCTGTTGCGTCAGCATCCGGCCGATTCAGAATCAGAACTCGTCCCGGCGTCCAGGGCGTCAGCCATACAGACTGCTCGAGCGCATCCGGACGTTGCCGACCCATGGGTCGCCTCACGCGACCGGTCAGCAAGTCGCGTAGGGCACAGGGTGGCATTGTGAACAATGCGGGGGTGAATGAGCGGCTACACACGACGACGCTGGTCGAGCCGCACGGCGAGGTGCACCGCGACCGTCGAGCTCGCCGGCGAGCTGCCGCGAAGATCGAAGCGGATGCTCAGAAGGCGAAGCATCTCGAGGCGCGCACGCGATGGCTCGCCGAGCGCGACGAGGCACGATCGGGGGCCTACCTTTCCGCCGCCGGTGATTCGGGTTCCGCACAACTGCGGATGCCCGGACGCCTACGGCTTCCCAAGCACCAGGACACCTCCGCGACGCTCTCCGGCCACTACCCATTTCTCGCTGAGGCCGGACTCGGATCGGCTGGCGTCTTCGTCGGGCAGGACCTCTATTCGGGTGGCTCCTTCGTCTACGACCCCTGGGTGCTCTACCAACGTGGGATGATCACCGCTCCGAACATCGTCCTCGCCGGCATCGTCGGCTCCGGCAAGTCCTCGCTGGCGAAGTCGCTCTACACACGCTCACTCCCCTTCGGCCGACGCGTCTACGTTCCTGGGGACCCGAAGGGCGAGCACACCGCCGTCGCCGAGGCCGTCGGCGGCAAGGCAATCATCCTTGGCCATGGCCTACGCAACCGATTGAATCCGCTCGATGAGGGGCACCGGGCGGCATCCGCATCGGATGCCGAGTGGTCGGCACAGCTGGCCTCGCGGCGCCGTGACCTGATCGGCGCACTCGCCGAGACCGTGCTTGATAGAACCCTCAGTCCGCTCGAGCACGCGGCCATCGACCTCGCACTGGCGGATACCGTTCGGAGCGCAGAAGTGCCGATCCTGCCGATGGTGGTGGATCGCATCCTCGCCCCGAACCCCGAGGACGACGAGGGCCGGCTTGCGGAGGATGGACGCCTCGTCGGCCATGCGCTGCGTCGCCTGGTTGCCGGGGACCTCGCCGGACTCTTCGACGGACCGTCCACTGTGCGCTTCGACCCCTCCCTGCCCATGGTCTCCCTCGATCTGTCCCGCGTGGCCGAGAACTCCACGCTTATCTCCGTGCTGATGACCTGCTCATCTGCATGGATGGAGTCCGCGCTCGCCGACCCGGCCGGCGGCCAGCGGTGGGTCATCTACGACGAGGCATGGCGGCTCATGGCGTATCCGGCCCTCTTGCGACGAATGGATGCCCAGTGGCGTCTGGCCCGGCACTTCGGTATTGCGAACATGCTCGTCTTCCACAAGCTCAGCGACCTCGACAACGTCGGCGACTCGGGATCCGCGATGCGCGCGCTCGCGTCGTCACTGCTGGCGAACGCGGAGACTCGCATCGTCTACCGCCAGGAACCGGACCAGCTCGGATCCACGGCAAGCGCACTCGGGCTCAGCCGAACCGAGCAGAAGTTACTCCCCGCACTGGGCACTGGACAGGGCCTCTGGCGAATCAAGGATCGCAGCTTCGTTGTGCAGCACCAGCTGCACCCCGATGAGCTCGAGACTTTCGACACGACCGCCCGAATGACCTCAGGTCAGTAACCGAGATGCGTGACCCCGAGCGCACCATTTATTCAGAGCGAGGAGGCCTTGTAATGGCCGAGAGCATGATTGAAGAGCGAGAAGCGAGGATGACCCTCGCGGCACTGTCCGAGCCGGGCGACCTCATCACGGGAACATTGGTCTCAAGGCTCGGCGCAGCGGAGACAGTGAGACTCATCACCTCAGGCGTTCGACTTCCGAACGGCGTCGACCCCGCTGAGGGTGAGCTGTGGCGACGACGTTTGGCCCCGCGAATCAACCCTGGTCAAATCGAACGGATCCAGGCCGATATGGAGCGCCACAAGTTGAGACTGCTGACACCGGAGGACATCGACTGGCCCGGCGAACTGCAACAGCTCAGCACGAGTGCCCCGATCGCGCTCTGGCTCAAGGGCGACCCAAGTCGACTCTCGGTTCCTCTCCCCGGTCGAGTCGCTATCGTCGGCGCTCGAGCCGCGACGGCCTATGGCAGCCAAGTGGCGACCGAACTCGCCTCCGACCTCGCCTCGCAGGGCCGCGTAATCCTGTCCGGAGGCGCCTACGGCATCGACGGATCAGCACATCGAGCAGCCACCGCCACCCATCCCGGTTCTACGGTCGCCGTGCTCGCCGGAGGGCTCGACCGGGGCTACCCGGTCGGCCACGAGCAACTCTTCGAGCGCATTGAACAGAGCGGCGGACTGCTCGTGAGCGAGCTGCCGCCCGGCTCCACCCCCACTCGGTGGCGTTTCCTCCAACGGAACCGGATTCTGGCGGCCCTCTCTGCCGCAACGGTCATCGTTGAGGCGGGACATCGATCCGGCTCGCTGAACGTCGCCGGGCAGGCTCACTCACTTGGTCGGCCGGTCGGCGCCGTTCCTGGACCGGTGACGAGCCCGGCAAGCGCAGGATGCCACCGGCTGGTCCAGGAGGGAATCGCAAGCCTCGTCATCGACGCGCAGGATGTCACAGACCTGCTGGACTCCACGGCCGGCTTCTCAGGTGACCGGACGTTCGCGTACTCGCCCACGCGACGGTTCAGCCGGACTGGTCCGGATCTCCGGTTCTAACCGATCTCCCCGGAACGGAAAGAATCGATGAGCACGCCACGATCGCAGGCCACGCTCGGCGACGAGCTGGCCAACCTCGGCATCGGGATCCTGATCGGTGTGTCCGCGTTTGCCCTACTGCTCCGCGCCTCGGGTGCTGTCGCAGCGTGGGCGACGAGAAGGGCCCAACCAGCCGGCGGGCCCGAAGCCGGACTCGCCGTGCTCCTCAACCCAGGCAACCCGTCGGCGGCCCTGCAAGCACCAGGCCTGAACCCGTTCGCGTACTGGCTCACGTCGATCGTGCTGCTCGGTCTCGCAGTGGCTGCGGTCATCTGGTTGTGGCGGATGTTCAGGGGCACGGGCCGCGCAGTCAAAGTCGACCCGCACCGGATCCCCGGCATCGCAACCCGCGCCGAAGTAACCCGAGCCGCATCGCACCAGGCGCTCCTGAAGCGAGCGGCGCACCTTCGTCCTTCCCTCACGAGCGCCGCCCCCAGTGAGGTCGGTTATCGAATCGGCCGATCCCGTAACACCACTGTCTGGGCGAGCGTCGAGGACTCGATCCTGGTTATCGGCCCGCCGCGCTCGGGAAAGGGGGCGCACATCGTGATCAACGCCATCCTCGACGCGCCCGGCCCCGTCGTGACCACCTCCACACGCCCCGATAACCTCACCACCACGCTGCGCGCACGGCAACGACTGGGGCCCGTGGCGGTGTTCGATCCCCAGCAGCTTGCGCCGGGCATTCCGGTGGGACTTCGTTGGTCGCCGATCCGCGGCTGCGAGGACCCGCTCACGGCGATGATCCGCGCGGCGGGGCTGGCAGCCGGAACCGGACTGGCCGCAGGCGGCGTAGATGGTGGCGGGTTTTGGGAGGCCAAGACCCGCACGGCCCTTCAATCCCTCCTCCATGCGGCGGCGCTCGACGGGTGCTCGCCAGCCGAGCTCTTCCGCTGGACCCTCGACCCTGCGGCAGCCCACGATGCGGTCTCCATCCTGCTGAGCACCCCAGCAGCGGCGACCGGCTGGGGCGACTCCCTGCAAGCCATGCTCGAGGCCGATCCCAGGACCCGCGACTCCATCTGGCAGGGAGTCTCCCTCTCGTTGGGTGCATTGGCTGACCCCCGAGTACTGGATGCCGTCTCACCGAGCGAGGGCGAGGAGTTCGACCCGGAAGGATTCTTGCGGAGCAACGGGACTCTGTACCTTCTGGCAACCGGCGCAGGCTCGAACAACTCCGCCGCACTCGTATCAGCGCTCGTCGAGGACCTCGTCGAGACCGCCCGCCGCATCGCCGCACGAAGCGCGGGTGCGAGACTCGACCCGCCCCTGCTGCTCGCCCTCGACGAGATCGGTAACCTCGCGCCACTCCCCTCCCTCCCTACCCTGATGGCGGAGGGCGGAGGCACCGGCATCACAACCATGCCGGTGCTGCAGTCACTCGCGCAGGCACGCACGAAGTGGAGCGACAACGCAGCCGGCACCATTTGGGACTCATCGATCGTCAAGATCGTGCTTGGCGGAGCATCCAATTCTCGAGATCTGCAGGACCTCTCGACGCTCATCGGCGACCGCGACGAGTCGACAGACTCGACGACGATCGGCGATCGCGGTTCACGCTCAGCACAACGCTCGATCCGCCGCGTCGCGATTATGCCGCCGGACACGATCCGCACTCTCCCGTTCGGCACGGGCCTGATCATGCTCCGAGCTGCACCGCCCGTCGTCGCCAGCCTGAGGATGTGGACCGCACGCCCCGACGCCAAGGAGCTGCGAGAGGAGCGGGCGGACATCGAAGCGTTGATGCGCGCGCCGACTCATCACCGGCCTGCGGACCACCCGGTCAGCCAGACCGAGTGATGGCAGAGCACTCTTGACACTTTTACCCGCCACCTGACATTCACCGGCACGGTGACCGACTCTGAGCTGGCCACAGTCCCAACTGGTGACACCATGTACCTGCGTGCCGCCGGTACGCCGGGGTCCAATTACGATCCACGGCACCCCACGTACGCGGGACAAAGTATTGATCAACGGGCATTTCTACTAGGGCGACTGTCGGCGTATGCAAAACTGAACTCACAACTCGGGGGGACCATTTGTCGCACGGCAAGCAACGCACAATTTACTTCTTTGACGCAATTGTTCTGGATCAGAAGAACAACGTGAAGGAATACGAGGCCGGATTCTGGGAGTCTCTATTCATCCACCTCGCAGGTCTCGACGAAGACATACGACGCACAGAGATTCGAACTCGGAAGTACGAGGGGGAAGTGAGGGCGGAGAGATCACCCGCGTTGTCCTACCTCTACATCGGCAAGCTGCGCCCCGGTTCGGATTGGCCGGACATCAGGGATAGCCACGGTGTCCACGCATCGCTGGCGTCGACCGGCGTCATCGGAGCACTGATTGAACCCGCATATCTGTTGCCAATCAGTGGAACTAACTATTTAGCAGTCCTCCGATCGTCGAGCGGACCCACCTTCTCTGCAATCACTGAGTGGCTCAACCACGCAGCTGGCTTCGTGGGCACTGACGACCGTCTGGAACTCCGCCCGTATGCCCGCCACGACCAGCTTGAGCGGCTGGCACGGGCCCAGGGAGCGACCCGTATTCATCTGAAGGTGGATCCGGACGCCCTCCATAACGGCCCCGCGACAAGCGAGGTGGGGCGGGCTATGCAGAGCGTACAGAATCTTGGAGCCGGCGGTGTGTCCGTTGAAATGATCGTCAGCTACGGGAATAGCATTCCAGACGAAGCCGGCGCTGAAGCACTTGCGGAAGGTGTCAGAGATCTCGTTGAGTCCGGTGCTTTTAAGACTGCCAAAGCGACTCTCTTGGTTGGCGAGCCGGGTGGGCACCTCGCGAAGGACAGCATCGACTTCACTCTCGACCGTGTCACCCTGACAGAGGAGATTGGCGACTCCGAGGATGAGGAACCGCTACCCGCTGTCATACTGAGCGCGATGTCGGAGGCCATCCGTAGGTTCAGAGAGAAGCTCTAGGGAAGGGTCCAGCAATGAGTGGTCGCAGGATGAATGTCGTAGACAACCCTTGGGCGATCAATGCCGTGTGTGCCCTACTGGTGACTATTCACGCGGTCACGACTGGACTGGGTAAGGTCCCCAACGTCTGGAAAGACTTTCTCGACGCTGACCGCGGGCTGCAAGCATCGATATATCTAGGACTCCTGGGCGGCGCGGCAATCGTTGCTGGTTTCGCTGGAGTTGTTGTTGTGTTCGGCTTATCGGCGACTTCAATCAGATTCCGCCAACTGCGAATCAGCGGAGGCAAGAGTCTTGCTGCCAATTGGGCCTCGACGAGTTCTTCTGGTCTTAGTGCCACGGGACTCTCGTTGCTTGCGTCGATCCTCGTTCCAACCGCCCTCCTATTCATTGCACCGTGGCTGTTTGAGCTAGCGATCCTCTTCATCGTGCATTCAAGTGTGCGTCTGATTTGGCTTCTGCGGAGCATAATCGAGGTCGTGCGGATAGATGACATTGCCATCATGAGAGAGTTCAACAAGAAGTCCTTAGCAGAGCTGCCGTGGCACGAATAGGCAGCGGCTCAGTCGACCCCAGTATTTCAATTCGCACAGTAGGCAAACCAGTTGCCCCGCCTCAACCCTACGTGTCAGGGTTGGGTGAGGCCAGCAGCTAACAGCAAGTCCGCCGCATGACGTAGGGCGAGAACCAGGAACCGATCCACCATGCCCAGCCCATCTTTGATCGC